>DAIQBF010000125.1:0-8920 GCA_036781305.1 Lutibacter sp. | reverse complement strand
TTTTCTTTAAATTTGACAATGTAAACTTTCTGTTTTTCTTGTTGGACTTCATTAATTTCCTTACATTTCGGGAAAGGGCGATTAATTTGGTTCACTGTTTTGACAGTGCAATAGCCAATGATTTTCAGTTGCCAGATGAAGCTCCGGCAATCCATATAATTTTATGGTTAAAATTACTAAGTTTAAGTTTATTAAAAAATAAAAATAGTTAATTTAGCGTGATTAATGCCTTAATAATTCAAAAAAAAGAAAGATGTTGAAAAAACTACTGATTGCTCTTTTATTTATTTCTGTTGGTGTTCAGAGCCAGAATTCAATTACGGGAATTGTGAATCCTAAAAACGACTTGCTGACACGTGTTGTTTTGTACCAATTAAAAGGGGCAAAGCAAGTGTATATTTCAAATTCAAAATTGGAAAATGATCAGTTTAAAATGACGGTTCCAAAGGGATCTGAAGCAGGAATCTACCGTTTGTCTTTTAATTCGGAAGTTCCCGGTTATGTGGATTTTCTTTTTGACCAAAAAGATGTTTCCTTGAAATTTGACCCGCTTAACATTTCAAATACCTTAGAATTTTCAAATTCAGAAGAAAATAAAACCTATGGCAATTATTTGGTTGAAACAGCAAATTTACAGCAAAAACTGGATTCTTTGCAAATCGTATTTTTTGGGTTGAAGGACAAAAAACAAGATGAAATTACGCTTGATTTATACCTAAAAACGTTGAATAATTATCACAATATTCAAAGTCAGTATGAAGTCAAAACGGAGGGCAAATTGGAGAATCATTTTATAAAAGCGGCCCATAAGTATTTTGCGCCCACGCTTTTTGTTTCACCGCAGGAATATTTAAACAGCGTAAAAAAACATTATTTTGATTTCATAAACTTTAACGATAATATGTTGATGAATTCCGCCTTTTTTGGTGAAAAAACCATTGAATATGTCTTTTATCTGAATGTTTCTGACGATTTTCAGGCTCAAAATGCATTGTATAAAAATGCAATAAGTGAAATAATTCAAAAAGTTGGAGAAAATAATGAAGTAAAAAACGATATTTTAATTTCTTTAATATACGCTTTTAAACATTTTGAAAATATGCCATTGTTAGCTTACACGATTGACAATTTCTACAGCAAATTACCCACAAATCTTAAAGATGGAGCGCTGATTGATGATATGCAGTCAAAAATAAAATTGGCCATTGGCAATAAAGCGCCCGAAATTTCTTGGGAAGAAGATGGCACGCAAAAAAAATTAAGCGAATTGAATGGCTCTGAAAATTATATCTTGGTTTTTTGGAGCACCACCTGCTCACACTGTTTAAATGAAATTCCAAAATTATATGAATTTACCAATGGAAATAGCGCAATGCACGTGGTTGCGGTGGCTTTGGAAGACAATAAAACGGACTTTGAGCAGTATGCTCCAAAATTAAAAACGTGGACGAATATTTTAGGATTGAAAAAATGGGAAAATGAAATGGCTAAAGAATATAAAATCATTGCAACGCCCACCTATTTTATACTTGATAAGGACAAAAAAATTATTGCAAAACCAACACATTTTGAAGATTTGAAGGCTTATTTTGAAAATTAAAAATGAAAAAAGGCATCTTCAAGATGTTCAATGGTAAGTTGGTTTTCATTTTTTATGATGGCAATAATGTCAAATCTAACTTCTACCTCCAAATCTTTTGAGACCACATATTCATTAACGGCTTCCACCAGCATTTTAATTTTTTTTGAATTCACAAAATCTTGCGGATCACCAAAATAATCAGAAGAACGGGTTTTTACTTCAACAATGGCCAAAACATTATTTTTTCGCGCAATAATGTCGATTTCCGCTTTTTTGTAGCGCCAATTTCGCTCCGCAATTTCATAGCCTTTTTTTTCAAGTTCTTCTACAGCGAGTTCTTCGCCAAATTCTCCTAATTCATTGTGTTTAGCCATTTTTTAAATTTTTTGCGCTCTTTCCTTGCGTTGTTTGCGGTTAAGTTATTATTTAGATAATGCCATTTTGCTATTCGTTATTAACAAATTACGCGTTTTAACCGCAAGTTTCGCAAAGTTATTTCGCAAAGTTCGCTAGGTGTCTCTTATTGTATCGGATTTTAAAATTTTTCGCCCCATTTGCGCTCTTTTCTTTGCGTTTTTTGCGGTTGAGTTCTAAGTACATGACAAAAATTAATTTTGAGAAATAAAATACTCACTATTTTCAGAATAGCCAAGACCTCACAGGTTTTCAAAACCTGTGAGGTCTACGTAACGAACAAGCTGTAATATGCTGTTTATATTTCTATTCCAAATTTTTGTCATGTACTAATGGTTGAGTTATTAAATTATTTAGGCCTATTGGCTTATATTATTTTACAAGAATGACAATTTCGTTTTAATTTCCCCAACTTCCAAATTAACTTTTCTGCCTAAAATCAATGTGCGGTTATCATCTATATGTCCGGCGGGAAAATTAAAAACCACCGGAAAATGATATTCCGAAACGCAATCTAGAATAATTTCTTCGGCGGTTTTGCCAAAAGGAATTTCATTATCGCGCATATCGGTCATTCCGCCAACAATCAATCCTTTTAAATGGGTAAAATAACCGTTTCGTTTCAAGTTCATACACATTCTGTCGATATGGTATAAATATTCATCCAAATCTTCCATAAAAAGAATTTTACCATCGGTTTTTATGGCCGAATCGCTTCCCAACATACTGTATAAAACCGATAGATTTCCACCAACAAGCGCACCTGTTGCACTTCCCATTTTATTTTTTTCATCAGCAGGAATTTCATAAATCAGTTTTTTTCCGAAGAGAGCCTTTTTTAAGGTTTCCAAAGCTTCTTTACTATTTTTTTCGACATTAATTGGCATTGTTGCGTGCAAAGTTTCAATCCCAAAATTGTGAACTTGACTGTGTAAAACTGTGATATCAGAATAACCGATTATCCATTTTGGGTGTTTTTTAAATGTGGAAAAATCAAGTTTGTCAACAATCCTGACTGTTCCATAGCCGCCTCTTGCACACCAAATTGCCTTGACTTTGGGGTTGTCCAGCATTTGTTGAAAATCCGCAATTCTTTTCTCATCCGAAGCGGCAAATTGATTTTCTTCTGATCCAATAGTTTCTCCAATAACAACATGCAAGCCCCATTTTTCCAACAATTTAATGGCGGGAATTATTTTATCAGAAGTTATTTTTCTGGCTGTTGAAACAATGGCAACGGTATCTCCTTTTTGCAAATAGCTGGGTTGAATCATCTTGATATTTAATAAAATAGAATGCAAATTACGAAAACCGAATCAACTATTCACTTTTCTGACAAACAATCCTTATTTTTGTGGCACTTAAATAAATTTTGATGAGCAATTCCAAAAGTTCTGCCGCTAAGGCAACAAGATATACCATTACGGCAGCGCTGCCATACACCAACGGCCCGGTTCATATTGGGCATTTGGCGGGCGTTTATGTTCCTGCCGACATTTACGCACGTTATTTACGCCTTACTGGAAATGATGCAATTTTTATTTGCGGATCGGATGAACATGGCGTTCCCATTACCATTAAAGCGAAAAAAGAAGGCGTTTCGCCACAAGATGTGGTTGATAAATACCACGCCATCATAAAAAAGTCTTTTGAAGATTTCGGAATTTCTTTTGATAATTACTCACGCACTTCTGCGGAAATTCATCATAAAACAGCTTCTGAATTTTTCAGGAAACTGTATGATGAAGGAAAATTTATTGAAGAAACCAATGAGCAATTGTATGACGAGGAAGCGCACCAATTTTTGGCCGACAGATTTGTGATTGGCACTTGTCCGAAATGCGGAAACGAAGAAAGTTACGGTGATCAATGCGAAAAATGCGGAACAAGCCACAATGCTACCGATCTAATCAATCCGAAATCGGCCATTACAGGAAATGTGCCCACCAAAAAACTGACAAAACATTGGTATTTGCCATTGGAAAAATATGAAAAATGGCTGCGCGAATGGATTGTGGAAGGCCATAAAAACGACTGGAAATCCAATGTGTTGGGACAAGTAAAATCGTGGTTGGATGACGGCTTGAAACCTAGGGCGGTAACGCGCGACTTGGATTGGGGAATTCCGGTGCCTATTGAAGGTACAGAAGGAAAAGTGTTGTACGTTTGGTTTGATGCTCCAATAGGTTATATTTCTTCCACCAAAGAATGGGCGGCACGCGAAGGAAAAGATTGGGAACCATATTGGAAAGACAAAGACACCAAATTGATTCATTTTATTGGAAAAGATAATATTGTGTTTCATTGCATTATTTTCCCGGCGATGCTAAAAGCCGAAGGCACTTATATTTTACCTGAAAACGTTCCTGCAAATGAGTTTTTAAACTTGGAAGGCAATAAAATTTCCACCTCAAAAAATTGGGCAGTTTGGTTGCACGAATATTTGGAAGATTTTCCCAATAAACAAGATGTGTTGCGTTATGCATTAACAGCCAATGCACCGGAAACAAAGGACAACGATTTTACCTGGAAAGATTTTCAGGCCAGAAATAACAACGAATTGGTGGCCATCTTCGGTAATTTCATCAATAGAGTGATGGTTTTGAACGATAAATATTATAATGGAATTGTCCCTGAACCCAATGAATTTTCAGACATCGACAATGAAACTTTGGAAAAAATGCAAAAATTTCCTTCCATAATTGGAAGTTCCATTGAACGTTACAGGTTCAGGGAAGCATCGCAAGAGTTGCTAAATTTAGCGCGGTTAGGAAATAAATATCTGGCCGATGAAGAACCTTGGAAAATGATAAAAATAGATGAAGAACGCGTAAAAACAGTGATGTATGTGGCCTTGCAAATTGCGAGTGCCTTGGCTATTTTGAGCGAACCTTTTTTGCCGTTTACTTCGGCAAAATTGAAAGGAATATTAAATATTGGCACTAATGAATTGGCTTGGAATGCAGTTGAAGACAAAGAGGAATTACTGCCTCCAAAGCACCAAATCGGAAAAGGCGAATTGTTGTTCGCAAAAATTGAAGACAATGAAATCCAGCTGCAATTAGATAGATTGGAAGCCACCAAACTCGCGAATATCTCCAAAAGTAATGTTGTTGAACCGCAAAAAGAAACCATTGAATTTGATGATTTTACCAAACTCGATATTAGGGTTGGAACCATTGTTGAAGCGGTTAAAGTGCCAAAAACCAAAAAGTTGTTACAATTAAAAGTTGATGTTGGCATTGATGTTCGCACCATAGTTTCAGGTATTGCAGAAAGTTTTAAACCCGAAGATATCATCGGACAAAAAGTGACGGTTTTGGTAAATTTGGCACCAAGAACTTTAAAAGGCATCGAAAGTATGGGAATGATTTTAATGTGCAATACGCCCGATGGAAAGCTGGCGTTTATTGAACCTGAAAATGATTCGGTTGTTAACGGGGAACAGGTAAGTTAAACTTATAGTTAACAGTTTTCAGTCTCAGTTGGCAGTTAATTTTTAAAAGGTTTTTGACTGAAAGTTGGAATTGCCAACAGTTATTGAATTGTACTCCGCTAGCGCGAGCGCAATGTCATTAAGTTAAGGGAATATTTGTCATTCCGACAAAGGAGGAATCGCATCAAATAGCTTAGCATAATGAGATCCCTCGGAATGACAAAATAAAGACATTAAAGTCTTAACTTAATGACATTGAGCGCGAGCGTCACGCTCGTAGCTACAAGTAATTTTTGATATTATTTATTTGCAATTGTCCACAACCAACTAAATGACTGGTTACCTGTGTAATTGGGTACGAGCGCGACGCTCGCACCAGCAGTGGGTTTTTGACTGAAAATTGAAATTGTCACTGCAAACTGAAACTGCAAACTGAAAACTAAAAATGAGCATGCAACTACTTAACTACATAAAAAAAATTACCAATCTTCCCTCAAAAAGTATTGAAGACACCGTTCAATTGTTAAATGAAGATTGCACCATTCCATTTATTTCACGTTACAGAAAGGAATTAACAGGTAATTTAGATGAAGTTCAAATTGAAGAAATTGTGAAGTACAAACTACAGTTTGAAGTGTTGGAAAAGCGTAAAACAGCCATCCTGAAAGAATTGACTGCACAAGAAGTTTTAACCGATGAACTTAAACGGAAAATTATTTCAGCCGACAATTTAATTACTTTGGAAGATCTTTATCTACCTTTCAAAAAAAAGCGAAAAACAAAAGCTGAAACTGCACGTAACCAGAGTTTGGAACCATTGGCAAAAATTATTATGGGTCAGCGTGCTGAAGACGTAAAATCTATTGCATCAAAATATATTTCTTCTGAAGTTAAAACATTAGAAGATGCATATGAAGGCGCTCAGCATATTATCGCCGAATGGATTAATGAACGAACCGATATCAGAAATAGCATTCGTTATCAGTTGGAGAAATTTTCAGTTATAAGCACTAAAGTTATTAAAGCAAAGGAATCTGAGGATAAAGCACAGAAATATCGAGATTATTTCAATTTTTCTGAAGCTTTAAACCGCTGCCCATCACACCGTTTGTTGGCTATTTTAAGGGCTGAAAAGGAAGGGTTTATCCGGACTAAAATTGAAATAGATGATGAAAAAGCCATCGCTAAAATGGAAAATAGTATTCTCAGTTCAAAAAACGAGTGTGCGGTTCACGTTAAATTAGCCATCCGAGATGCTTATAAACGATTGTTATTTCCGGCCCTGTCAAATGAAATTTTAAATGTGGCCAAAGAAAAAGCCGATGATGCCGCGATTCAGGTATTTGCCAAAAATTTAAAACAATTATTATTGGGTGCGCCATTGGGCGAAAAAAATATTTTAGCCATTGATCCCGGCTTCAAATCGGGCTGTAAGGTGGTTTGCCTGAATGCTCAGGGCGGTTTGGTTTATAATGAAACTATTTATCCCAATGCACCACAAAACGATGTAAAAGGCGCCTCAAAGAAAATAAGTTCTTTGGTGAATGCCTACAAAATTGAAGCGATTGCCATTGGCAATGGAACCGCATCACGTGAAACGGAACAATTTATCAAAAACATAAAGTTTTATACTGAGATTGAGGTTTATGTGGTAAGTGAAGCCGGTGCTTCTATTTATTCGGCTTCAAAAATTGCGCGCGATGAGTTTCCCAATTACGATGTGACTGTGAGAGGCGCTGTTTCAATCGGAAGAAGATTGGCAGATCCATTGGCTGAATTGGTGAAAATTGATGCAAAATCTATTGGTGTTGGGCAATATCAGCATGATGTTGACCAAACTAAATTGAAAAGCGCTTTGGACAGCACCGTTGAAAGTTGCGTAAATGCGGTTGGCGCAAACATCAATACGGCAAGTGAATCTTTGTTGAGTTATGTGTCTGGAATCGGCCCAAAATTGGCAGAAAATATTGTGGCGTTCAGAGCCGAAAACGGTGCTTTTACTTCAAGAAATGATATTAAAAAAGTGCTGCGATTGGGCGATAAAGCTTTTGAGCAAAGCGCCGGATTTTTACGCATAAAAAATGGGAAAAATCCTTTGGATAATTCTGGCGTTCATCCCGAAAGCTATGGTATTGTTGCCAAAATGGCCCAGGATTTGAATTGTCGTATTTCCGATTTAATTGGAAATAGGGAAAGGCTCCTAAAGATAAATTTACAACAATATTGCACAAATTCTATTGGCCTTCCAACGTTGAATGATATTGTTAAAGAGTTGGAAAAACCCGGATTGGATCCTCGGCAAAAAGCGAAAGTTTTTACATTTAACCAAAATATCACTTCCATAAACGATTTACGAGAAGGGCAATTACTTCCCGGAATCGTAAACAACATCACCAATTTCGGCTGTTTTGTGGACATCGGGATTAAAGAAAGCGGTTTGGTGCACATTTCAAATTTGTCGGATACTTTTGTGAGCGATGTTAATTCTGTAGTAACGTTGCAGCAACACGTGATTGTGAAAGTGCTCGAGGTTGATATTGCTAGAAAGCGAATACAATTGGCTTTAAATGTTTAGTTGTTTAAACGTGTAATTGTTTAATTGTTGAAGCGTTTAATTAATCCTTAACTTAATGACATCGAGCTCGCGCGAGCGTTGGGCACTTCCGACTTGACTTCCGACTTCGGACTTCGGACTTCATACTTCTGACTTCCGCCTAACTCATTTTCGACTGAAAAGCCAGCGCGTACAATTTTATTTGTTTAATCATGGACACCAATCCGTTGGCGCGCGTTGGCGATAAATGTTCTTTCAGGCCTATTTTATCCACAAAATACAAATCGGCATCTAAAATGTCCTTTGGTTTTTGGTTGTTGAAAACACGCAGCAAAAGCGCCACAATTCCTTTGGTTAAAATGGCATCACTGTCGGCAGTAAATTTAATTTTGTCGGATTCAATTTCAGAAGCCAGCCACACTTTCGACTGACAGCCCACAATTAAATTTGAATCGGTTTTAAGCGCATCCTTAATTATTGGCAGCGATTTTCCCAGCTCTATAATATATTCGTAACGTTCCATCCAATCTTCAAAAAAGGAGAACTCGTCTATAATTTCTTCTTGTATTTCTTTGATAGTCATTTTTTAAACTTATTTTTGCAAAAGTAAACACAAGTGTTCTCAAAAAAAAATATTACAGAAATTAATCCAGTACAGAAGTGTGTTAACTACCGTAAAATATGAGTAAATTATTAATTATAGGAACCGTTGCTTTTGATGCCATTGAAACGCCGTTTGGAAAAACAGATAAAATTTTAGGAGGTTCTGCGACATATATTTCACTTTCCGCATCACAATTTGGCATACATTCAGGAATTGTTTCAGTTGTTGGAGGCGATTTTCCGAAGAAATATTTAAAAAAATTAAATCTTAGAAATATCAATACCGATGGCATTGAAATTATTGAGGATGAAAAAACATTTTTTTGGAGCG
>DAIQBF010000124.1:4494-8925 GCA_036781305.1 Lutibacter sp. | reverse complement strand
CTTATCGCCAATCCGAAATCCGATATTTACAATCCGAATATTATTCGTTCCAGCATTGGCTGTGTTTTCACAACACAAATAGCAACTGGGACGACTTCTGAAATTATTTCATTTTTAAAGGAACATCATATTAATTTATATGCGGCGGCCTTATCGGCATCTGTGGAATATCAAACCGTAGATTACACAAAACCCAGCGCCATAATTGTGGGTACAGAGGCAACCGGTTTAACCGATGAATGGCTTCAAAACACTTCAAAAAACATCATTATCCCCATGCGAGGCGCCATTGATTCTATGAATGTTTCCGTTAGCGCCGCAATTATTTTGTTTGAAGCGGTGCGGCAAAGGCAAATGACCATTGATAATTTCAGAAAATAGCGTAAAGACGTAAAGAAAAGAGAGAATAGACAAAAAACAAAAGTTTAAAACCAAACAATTCAACTATTAAATGAATAAACAATTAAAATGACTCCACAAACACTATTCTATATATTAATCGGCATCATATTTGTTAAGTTTTTATTTGACACTTTTATTGATTCTTTAAATTCAAAACATTTTAACGATTCAATTCCATCAGAATTAGAAGGGATTTATAATGAGGAAGAATATTTAAAATCCCAGGAATATAAAAAAGCAAATTATAAATTTTCAGTAGTGACAAGTATTATCTCTATTATTGCAACGCTGTTGTTTTTCATTTTTGAAGGCTTTGCATTTGTCGATAATTTAGCCCGAAACTTTTCGGACAATCCCATTGTCATCACTTTAATTTTCTTTGGAATTATCATTTTTGCAAGTGATATTTTATCACTGCCATTTTCTTATTACGCTACTTTTGTAATTGAAGAAAAGTTCGGTTTTAACAAAACTTCAAAAAAGACATTTGCATTCGACAAAATTAAAGGCTGGTTGATGATGATTTTTGTTGGTGGTGGCGTTTTGGCTTTAATTACTTGGTTTTACCAATTGACAACTGGTAATTTTTGGTTATACGCCTGGGCATTAATGACTGTTATCACCATTTTTATGAATCTTTTTTATTCAAAATTAATTGTTCCAATATTTAACAAACAAACGCCTTTGGAAAGCGGAGAATTAAAAAATGAGATTGAAAATTTTGCCAAAAAAGTTGGGTTTAAACTCGAAAATGTTTTTGTGATTGACGGCTCTAAAAGATCCACAAAAGCAAATGCTTATTTTTCGGGTTTTGGAAAACAAAAGAGAATAACACTTTACGATACCCTAATAAATGATTTGAAAACCGATGAAATTGTTGCCGTTTTAGCTCATGAAGTTGGGCATTACAAGAAAAAACATATCATTTATAACTTGCTGGCTTCTATCTTATTAACTGGATTTACATTCTATATTTTGTCATTATTGGTAGGCAATTTAACCTTGTCACAGGCTTTGGGCGTTGAAACGGCCAGTTTTCATATCGGTCTGATTGCTTTTGGCGTTTTATACAGTCCGATTTCTGAAATCACCAGCTTATTTATGAACGCCTTATCCAGAAAATTTGAATATCAGGCGGATGATTATGCGAAAGAAAATTTTAGTGCCAATGCATTAATTTCAGCCTTGAAAAAATTGTCTAAAAATAGCTTGGGGAATTTAACGCCACATCCTTTATATGTGAAAATTCATTACTCCCACCCTACATTATTACAGCGTTTTTTAAACCTAAAAAAATAAATGCAAATAATTGGATAATCAATTTTAATAAGTATTTTTAGGCGATGACTTATAACTTATCCATAGAAGAAGAAAATAAAGAGATTGCAAGGCGCTACAAAGGTTTGTTGAAAGGCGCTTACCAATCATTTACGGATAGTGACAAAAAAGAAATTAGAAAAGCTTTTGAATTTGCGTTGGAAGCGCATAGCAAGCAACGCCGCCTAACTGGCGAGCCCTACATTTTTCACCCTATTGCCGTAGCCAAAATAGTTGCTTACGAAATAGGCCTTCATGCCACTTCAATTATCGCTGCTCTATTGCATGATGTTGTGGAAGACACCGCCTATACTATTGAGGACATTGAGCGAATATTTGGCGAAACTGTTGCTAAAATTGTTTACGGATTAACAAAAATATCTCATTTAAAAAAAGATCAGGACGCTTCCCTGCAGGCAGAAAATTTCAGGAAAATGCTCCTTACTTTAAATGATGATGTAAGGGTTATTTTAATAAAAATTGCCGACAGGTTGCACAATATGCAAACTATGGATGCCATGCCGGCAAACAAGCAGGTAAAAACAGCATCAGAAACCCTATATATTTATGCACCGCTTGCCCATCGGCTAGGACTTTACAATATAAAAACGGAGTTGGAAAATCTCGGTTTAAAATATACGGAGCCTGAAGTATATAATGAAATACTTGAGAGAATTACACAAAGTAAGGAGGATCAAGATAAATATATTGAGGCATTCTCCAATATTATCAAAGAAACTTTAGATAAGGAAGGATTCAAATATATTATTAAAGGCCGCAGAAAATCTATCTATTCCATCCATAAAAAAATGCTTTCACAAGGTGTTTCTTATGATGAAATTTACGACAAGTTTGCGATTAGGATAATCTATAAATCAACGGACAAAGACGAAAAATTTGATGCCTGGAAAATATATTCCATTGTAACCGATCAATTTAGGCCAAACCCAAGCAGGTTACGAGATTGGATTGGCCAACCAAAATCTACAGGATATGAATCACTTCATATTACGGTAATGGGTCCGCAGGGAAAATGGGTTGAAGTGCAAATTCGTTCGGAAAGAATGAATGAAATTGCCGAAAAAGGCTATGCCGCCCATTATAAATATAAAAATTCGAATGAGCGTGAAAGCGGCTTGGAAGATTGGTTAAATAAAATTAAGGAAACTTTTGAAAATTCTAAAGGCAGTGCCGTAGATTTTGTTGAGGATTTTAAATTGGATCTTTATGCCAAAGAAATTTTTATTTTTACCCCAAACGGCGATCTAAAAGCCTTGCCAAAAAATTCAACAGCTTTAGATTTTGCTTTCGCAATTCATACACAAGTTGGAATGAACTGCAGAGGCGCAAAAGTAAATGGAAAGTTAAAGCCCATAAGTCATATTTTGCAAAGCGGAGACCAGGTTGAAATAATCACTTCAAAAAGTCAAAAACCAACAATAGGCTGGTTGGATTTTGTGGTAACCGGCAGAGCCCGAAATCGTATTAAAAATGCCTTAAAAGAGAGTCAAAAGAGAATTGCCGAAGAAGGAAAAGAAGTTTTAACCCGAAAACTCAAACATTTAAAAATTGATCTCAATGAAAAAGTGGTCAATGAGCTTGTAACGCATTTTAAACTGAAAACAAGCCAGGATTTATTTTACAGAATGGGAATTGGTTCAATTGACAATCCAATGTTAAAAGAATTCATCCACAAACGAAATAATGCCTTTGTAAGCTTCTTTAAAAATAGAATTAAACGCAGCGCAAGCAAGAAAGAATTTATTGAAAAAGACGAAGTCATAGACAAATATGATTCTTTAGTCTTCGGAAGAGAAGAAGAACAATTGGATTATAAAATGTCACCCTGTTGTAATCCAATTCCTGGAGATAAAGTTTTTGGTTTTATCACCATAAACGATGGCATTAAAATTCACAAACGAGATTGCCCCAATGCCATTAGTTTACAAGCAAATTATGCTTATAGAATACTAAGTGCCAAATGGATAGATTCTACAAAACAAGAATTTAAAGCCATTATAAAAATTTATGGTGTTGACCATGTTGGAATGGTAAATGAAATTACCCAAATTATTTCAAACAATATGAACGTAAATATACACAGTTTAAATATATCAGGTGATGACGGACTTTTTGAAGGAAAAATTACGGTTAGCGTGCAAAATAAATCCCAGCTTCAAAAACTGTGTGATCGCATTAAGAAAATAGAAGGAATTGATACTGTGGACCGAATTTATAAATATTAAATTTGTTCACAATTCAAAGTTAATAAATATGCTGATTACCTGCCCTTTTATTAAAAAAATAGGGTTAAATTTGTTCAGTTTTAAAACTCAATTTAGATATTATGAGTAATGAAGATCAAAAGATTGTAAAGGGTGTTTTTGTGAATTTTCTTGAAGCGAACAGCCATAGAAAAACTCCTGAACGATTTGCTATTTTGCAAGAAATTTATAATTTGGACCATCATTTCGACATCGAGTCTCTCTATATCCAGATGAAAAATAAAAATTATCGGGTAAGTAGAGCCACATTATACAATACCATTGAATTATTGCTGGAATCGGGATTGGTAAGAAAACATCAATTTGGGCAAAATCAGGCCTTCTACGAAAAGTCATATTTCGACAAGCAACATGACCATGTTATTTTAACCGATACCGGTGAAGTCATTGAATTTTGTGATCCAAGAGTTCAAATTATTAAAAAGAC
>DAIQBF010000124.1:0-4394 GCA_036781305.1 Lutibacter sp. | reverse complement strand
AACAATTAACAATACAAAATTAAGCAAATGGCTGTAAATTTATTATTAGGACTGCAATGGGGAGATGAAGGGAAAGGAAAAATTGTAGACGTCCTCACGTCTAATTATGATATCATTGCTCGATTTCAAGGTGGTCCAAACGCAGGACACACCCTAATTTTTGACGGACACAAACATGTTTTACATACCATCCCTTCTGGTATATTTCATAAAAACGCCATGAATCTTGTAGGAAATGGAGTGGTAATTGACCCTGTAATTTTCAAAAATGAATTAGAAAACTTAGAAAAATTTAATTTAGACATAAAATCTAAATTGTTGATATCCAGAAAAGCACATTTAATTTTACCAACGCATCGTCTGCTTGATGCAGCCAGTGAAACTTCAAAAGGAAAAGCCAAAATTGGATCTACTTTAAAAGGTATTGGTCCAACTTATATGGATAAAACTGGAAGAAATGGTATGCGGGTTGGAGATTTAGAATTGGCGGACTGGAAAGATAAATATCATGCATTGGCTGAAAAGCACCTCAGAATGCTTGAATTCTTTAAAGTTGATATTGAATATGATTTACCGGAACTGGAAAAAGAATTTTTTGGGGCCATTGAAGTTTTAAAACAACTTCCTTTTATTGACAGTGAAGAGTATTTAAATGAAGCCATCAAAAACAAGAAAACTATTTTGGCAGAAGGGGCACAAGGATCTATGTTAGACATTGATTTTGGCACCTATCCTTTTGTGACATCATCAAATACCACAGCCGCCGGAGCCTGTACAGGTTTGGGCGTAGCTCCGAATAAAATTGGTGAGGTTTTTGGAATTTTCAAAGCCTATACCACTCGCGTTGGTTCAGGTCCGTTCCCAACTGAATTATTTGATGAAGACGGAGCGACAATGGGTAAAGTTGGACAAGAATTTGGGGCTACAACAGGAAGACCTCGCCGTTGCGGCTGGTTGGATTTGGTGGCATTAAAATATGCTGTTCAAATTAGTGGTGTTACCCAACTTATTATGATGAAAGGCGATGTACTTTCTGGATTTTCTATTTTAAAAGCTTGTACCTCTTACAATTATCAAGGAACTGAAATCAGCCATTTTCCGTACAATGTTGAAGAACACAATGTGACACCAATTTATACAGAATTTAAGGGCTGGAAGCAAGATTTAACGGGAATGACAAGTGCTGCAACATTGCCAAAAGAATTGAACAATTACATTAAATTTATAGAAGACTTTGTTGAAGTGCCCATAAAAATTGTTTCTGTGGGTCCAGACAGAATGCAAACCATAATGAGATAAAAATAAAAAAGCTCCATTTTTGGAGCTTTTTTATTTTTATCGGTTTTATAAATTACATCCTTCTTTTTCATTAATTTTGTAACAAAATAATCAGGTTTGAAAAAATTAATTTTCTTCGTTATTATATTTGTCAGTATTGCGGGATTTTCTCAAACAAAAAAAATTCAAATCCTAAGAGCTGATAACACTTTTGTTAAACCTGAATTTCCGGGAGCAACAATCTCTGTAGGAAATGTCTTCATTGAACACGAAGGCGCAACATTGCGTTGTGACAAGGCCTACATTTATCAAGAAAAAAAGTTGGTGAAAGCGATGGGGAATGTTGTTATAAACCAGGGAGACACCATTGTGCAAACCAGTAAATATGCTGACTATGATGCCAATTCAAAAATTGCGACTTCTTGGGGAAATGTGGTATTAAAAGATGATGCCATGACTTTAGAAACGGACACTTTAAAATTTAACAGGGAAACACAGCAGCTTTATTATAAAAGTGGCGGAACGATTACCGATGCAACCAATGTTTTAAAAAGCAGAATAGGAGATTATTATTTACGCACCAAAAAATTTCAAGCTTTTACCAACGTTGAAGTCACCAATAAGGACAGTAAAGTGGTTTCTAACCATCTCGATTATTATACCAATACAGGCATTGCCGATTTGCTGGGACCATCAACCATCACAAGCAAACAAAATTCTATTTATACCGAAAAAGGACACCACAATTCAAAAACAAATATTTCGTATTTTTTAAAAAATTCTAAAATATTTTACAAAGACCGCACTATTGAAGGCGATAGTTTATACTACAATAAAAATATTGAGTTTGCTTCTGCAACCGGCAATATCATTGTGGTGGATACCATAAACAAATCTATCATAAAAGGGGGTTATGCGGAATATTTCAAACTGAAGGATTCAGTTTTTATCATTAAAAAAGCAGTGGCAATTTCAATTATCGAAAAAGATTCTGTATTTATTCACGGCGATAAATTAATGGTCACCGGAAAAGTTGAAGACCGCATTGTGAGAGCTTTTAATCGCGTGAAATTTTTTAAATCAGATTTGCAGGGAAAATGCGATTCCTTGATTACTTTCGAAAAAACCGGGTTAACTAAATTGCTAGTAAATCCGGTAATGTGGACTCAAGGAAATCAAATAACAGGAGACACCATTCATTTAATCTCAAATCCTAAAACAGAGCAACTCGATTCCCTAAAAATATTGAACAATGCTCTTATGGTCCAAAAGGATTCCGCAGGATATAGCCAATTAAAGGGTAAAAACATGTATGGAAAGTTCACAAATAACGCCCTAAAAACCTTGGATGTTGTTGGCAATAGCGAAGTGGTTTTCTATGTGAGAAATGACCTTCAGGAATTGGTGGGGATTACCAGAATGAAGAGCAGTAAAAATATTTTTATCACTTTGGCAAATAATGAAATTGAAACCATCGATTTTATTGGAAATCCAGAAGGGAAAACTTATCCTCCATCAAAACTTCCCGAAAATGAGAAAATTTTAAAAGGATTTATTTGGCGAGAAAAAGAACGTCCGCTCAACAAAGACGGAATTTTTATTTATGATGCTTTAGAAATTAATGAAAAGGAAACTAAAAAGATAAAATCTAAAGAAATTGAAACCAAAGAAATAGAAACTAAAAAGATAAAATCTAAAGAAATAGAAACTAAAGAAGAAGAATCTAAAGAACTAGAAATTACAAGAAATTGAAAGAAGATTTTTTTAAATATCAGGCACAAACATCTCCTCACCCATTGGCAATTGAGATATCACACGCCAATGGTTGTTACATTTATGGGGCAAACGGTAAGGAATATTTGGATTTTGTTGCCGGCGTTTCGGCAAATACTTTGGGGCATAATCATCCAAAAATTTCACAAGCCATAAAAGATCAGGTTGATAAATACACCCACGTGATAGTTTATGGCGAATTTGTACAACAGCCCCAAGTTGAATTATGCAAGTTATTGGCATCAAATTTACCAAACCCTTTAGAAACCGTTTATTTAACAAATTCTGGTACAGAAGCCACTGAAGGCGCCATGAAATTAGCCAAACGTTTCACAGGAAGAAGTGAAATAATTGCCGCAAAATATGCTTACCACGGAAACACCCAGGGATCTATGAGTGTTTGTGGTGTCGAAGAACAAAATAGTGCTTTTAGGCCATTGGTTCCCGGAATCAAATTTATCTCCTTTAATAATTTAAATGATTTAAATAAAATAACGACCAATACGGCTGGAGTCATTTTAGAAACTATCCAAGGTGGCGCCGGTTTTATACAATCTCAAAACGATTATTTAAAAAAGGTTAAGGAAAGATGTATTGAAGTTGGTGCTTTGTTAATCTTAGATGAAATCCAATCGGGAATTGGACGCACCGGAAAATTATTCGGATTTGAAAATTACAATGTTGTTCCCGATATTATTGTTGCAGGAAAAGGTTTGGGGGGCGGAATGCCAATTGGCGCATTTATTTCTTCATTCCAAATTATGGATTGTTTAAAACAAAATCCAAAACTTGGACATATCACTACTTTTGGCGGACATCCAGTAATTGCTGCCGCCGCACTTGCAACGCTTACGGAATTACTTAATTCCGACTTAATAGCGCAAACACTTCAAAAAGAAGCTTTATTTAGAAAATTATTGGTTCATCCGTTAATAACTGAAATTAGGGGAAAAGGACTCATGCTTGCCCCAATGGTTGAAAGCAGCGAAATGGCCTCAAAAGTTATTCTAAAATGTTTAGATAAAGGTTTGATTATGTTTTGGTTGTTGTTTGAAGGAAAAGCTTTGAGAATTACACCACCTCTTAACATTACCGAAGATGAAATTTACAAAGGTTGCAACATTCTTATTGGGGTACTAAACGAGGTTTTAGACGAATATGATCAATCAAATTAACCTTTAGGTTGCACTATTTTCTTATCAATTAATGTATTAGTTAAAATTTTGTTAATATAGTACTATGTTATGCATTGTAGTGTAACAACTTTTATTTTAAGGCGTCTTTTAAATAGGGTTTGCTGAAAAAGATTTTTTAAAACTAACAATTTATTAGTTTTTGTTTTG
>DAIQBF010000123.1:0-8976 GCA_036781305.1 Lutibacter sp. | reverse complement strand
CAAAATTTGTTATGCTCGTTTCATCTGTTTACATTTTATTTTTTAGCGGTAACAGCTGCTGTTCGCCATTAATCATTCCTTTGGGTATCAAAATTTGTAATGCTCGTTTCATCTGTTTACATTTTATTTTTTTGTTGGTACAGCTGCTGTTCGCCATTAATCATTCCTCTGTGTATCAAAATTTGTTATGCTCGTTTCATCTGTTTACATTTTATTTTTTAGCGGTAACAGATGCAGCAAACCATTAATCATTCCTTTGGGTATCAAAATTTGTTATGCTCGTTTCATTTTTCTATTAAAAATTCCAGTTGAGCCGGATTAATTTTTAAAGCATAAATATAATCGCTTCGTTGTTCTATTATCGGGGTTAGGAATGTAATTAAAGTATCATTCTCATATTGCTTATAGTCGAAAACTACAGAAATATCATTTTTGGTAATTTTGCTGAAATTGGAAAGTCCGGACTGATAAATCGCTTCAATTTCTTTTGGAAAAGTAGTTATATGAACCCCTTCCGGAACATTGATTATTTTTACGGGAATTTTAAAAGTGCCTTCCGTAAATTTGTCAACTTTACCGCTTATTTTAACTTTATTGTCCGACATCTTAATTTGGGTAGCTTTAAAAGGCGGTTTTAAAGTAAGTTCCACCTCAATATTTTTAAAAACATTGTCTAATTTTAGCGGTTTGGTAGTCAATTCTGTGATGGAATCAATATACATTTTTGACCCTGACACAATTACCGAGTCGGGCGAAATTTTTAATTTTTCAATCAAATTATAACCTGCTTTGTACTGAATTTCAAGATTTGGCTTTACCGGTACTTTTTTGGAGAGTGAAGCACCCATTTCAATAAAAATAGTGTCCTTTATGATACTGACAATATCAATTCCATTAGAGAATTGTGAATTTAAAAATGAAATTTGTTTGTTTGGCAATATATAAGAAACATCTTTGGTTTTAGAAGTGTTTTTTAGATTCAAAAGTATTTTATGCTTCTTAACTTTATATTTTATCAAGGTAAAACCCTGTCCTCTTATTGCCACTTCCAATTCCGAAATAGGTTTTTTTTGCACCAATCTGCCAGAAGGTAAACCTGTATAGTCCACATAAAAAACAACTGTGGTGACATAACTTTTAGACAATTCAATCAGCATCCAAATTATGGAAGACAGCACTAAAAAAAATAAAAATATTTTAATTTTTTTATTGCTTTTCAAAGATTTAATGTTCGATGCTGAAGTCGTTTTCATCTGTTTAAACTTTATTTTTTAGCCATAACAGATGCTGCCTACCTAACGGTAGGTAAACCTGCCGGCAGGTAGGTTTGCCATTAATCATTCCTTTGTGTGTCAAAATTTGTTATGCTCGTTTTATTTGTTATTTTTTATTGTTTTTTTGTCAAATGGAACGCCCAGCATCTTTCTTTTTTCTGTTAGATAATTTTGTTGTAGGCGTTTCATCTTAGGAATATAACTATTAAAGGTACAAAAAAAAGCGAGCTAAAAAGCTCACTTTTTAATATATGCACTAATTTTTATTTAATTTCTTCGGATGATTGGTATTTTTTGCTCAATTCCATAGAAATGGCGGAGCGCTCAAATTTAATTTTACCCGCCCCTGTTTCAATAATTACGGTATTATCGCTGTCCACAATGTCAACAATTTTCCCATGAATACCACTATTGGTTACTATTTTATTACCTTTTGCAATTGAAGCTTGAAACCTCTTTTCATTTTTTTGTCGTTTTATCTGTGGTCTTATCATAAAAAGATAAATCACCACAAACATTAATAAGAAAGGAAGCATACTTGTTAATGAACTTCCTCCAAAACTTTGTAAAGCAATACTTGAGAACATATTCTAAATTTTAAATTAATTGACTTGATTATTTTTTTGGGGTTACGGTTCCTCCAATACGCAACATTTCTGTAACATTTTCCGTATTCGTTTGCAAGGTTATTGATTTGCTTTGATTTCCTGTTCTGCCGGCTGAATTGAAAGAAAACTTTAATTCTCCAGAATCTCCAGGTTTAATGGGATCTTTAGGCCATTCAGGAACCGTACAACCGCATGACGCTGATGCATCTGTAATGATTAAATCCGTTTTTCCTATGTTGGTTATTTTAAAGACGCCTTCAACAACTTCACCTTCATTCACAACTCCAAAATCGTAGTCTTTTGTGTCAAACTCAATAATGGCAGTTCCTAAACTAATTTTCGCGTCTCTTTCTTTTGCTGTTTCTAAATTTGAAGAATTTATTTTTGCTGATGCATTGTCTTTGCATGAAACAAATGCCAAACTCAATAAAAGAATTCCTACAATACTATTTTTTATCATGGTTCTTGGTTTTTTTTGTAAAAATATGAAATTACAGCAATCCTCGTCCTATTTTATTCAATCTTTTTGATGCTGTAAAATCTTTTAAAATTTTATCGATAACTCCATTGATGAAAAAACTGCTTTTTTCAGAAGAATAATCTTTTGCAATTTCAATATATTCGTTAATGGTAACGCTTGTTGGAATTGACGGAAATTTCAAGAATTCGCTGATGGCCATTTTTATTAAAATCATATCAATTTCAGCAATGCGGTCGGTATCCCAATTCGGCGTTTTATTTTCAATTTCCTTCTCAAATTCTTTATGGTTTAACACCACTTTTCTAAATAAATCGACCACAAATTTTTTATCGTCTTCATCTTTGTATAAATTCCCCAATCGGAAAGTCTGTTTTGGTTTTAACTGATTCAACGATTTCACAATCCATGTATTTACAAAAGGAATATCGTCAACCCAACTAATGGTTTTATCTTCAAAATATTCGGCGAGTTTTTCATTTGGGGCCACCACATTTTTAAATAACGCAACAACAAAATCCCGGTCTTCTTCAAACGAACATTTTTCCGATTTCATATAAGAAACATAAATGTCGCTTTGTTTTATCAACTTCAAAATCTCATGGACATATTCATTGTCCAAACTCCAATAATTGAGCTTATTGTCTTCCAAATAAGTATTTAACGAAACGCTTTCGTCCAATAATTTGAAAATTTCGTTGTTGATAAATTTAAAATTCGGATTTAAATCTTGGGAGGTGGCTAAATATTTTTTTCCGGAAATTTCAATATATTTTTTTTCCAAATTTTTAACCTCCACAAGCAATCGAAGCATCAGTACGTACAAATCGTGCATTTTTTCTATACTTAGGTATAAAAAATCTTCCTCTCTTTTAAGGTTATCGCTTTTAGACTGCAGCAATGCATAAACCGATTGCATTACTTTTATTCTAATATGTCTTCTGTTTATCATTTAAAGAACTTTTGTGTCGTTTAGTGGTATTGAGGCGCAAAAATACTAATAATTTTTAGAAATAAAGTTTTGTTTTTATTTTTTTACATAACGTGATAAAATTACAAAAACAACGAAACTAAAAACAGTATTTTGGGCATAACTGCCATTTTGGTTGGCGTTTCCCTGCGGGTCGGGCTTTTCGTTCCAAACTTTTTTCGCTGAAAAAGCTCAAAAAGGTTTTCCTCTTCAATCCCTAACGCAAATTGAACCTGCCGGCAGGCAGGTTAAAAATGAATAATTAATGATGGATAATATCAAATCAGTATTTATCCAGAAGTTATTCAAACAAATGTCTTTTTACGGCCCGGCTGATGAATCGGACTTTTTCTTTAAAACTAAATCGTGCCAAATTGACTTTAACAACGCCTTTGGTCATATACGTTTTTTTAGAATAATCTATAATAACATCAACAATAACGGGCACATCGTTTTCAGATTCTTGAAAAGCTTGTTGCATAACCGCATCAATTTCGGAATCATTTGCCATTTTAAAATAAGAAGCACCGCAAGCGATAGCCACACCTTCAATATTTACATTACCGATAATAGAAGCTGTTTTTCGTTTAAAAGGTATTTTTTGAAATTGAGAGATTTGCCCCAATTCACCATCATGAAAAACAAAATAAACAACGCCTTTTTTATTGGTGGTTGCGGTCAGTATTTCCATGCAAGTCATTAAAAACCCGCCGTCGCCAACAATGCCAACCACTTTGTTATTCGGATTCATAAATTTAACGCCAATGGCCGCGGGCACACAAAATCCCATACAGTTAAAATCGGTGGGCGACACAAAATGCCGTGACTTATTCACCGGCAACAATTCGGCTGCTAAATAGGTATGAGATCCATCATCAACAATAAAAAAGGTGTCATCATCCGTAAATTTAGACAATGATTCAAAGAAATAGCCCGGAGAAACTTTATCGGCCAATGGTTTTTCTTTCCATTCGTTCAGGTACTTTTCTTTTTCTTCCTTTAGCATCAATTTTAATGCTGCAGCATCTTTTACTTGCGCTATTTTTTTTATGGCAGCTGCCAAAAGCAGTAACGTTTCATAAGCATCGCCTTCCATACTTATTTTTGTGGGATAATTTTTATCAAAAACTTGTGGATTGATGTCTATATGAATTAAATTTTCGGGCACTGTTACCCCATAACTTCCTGTGCCTATTTCAGAAAACCTTACGCCAACAGCAAGCATGGCATCACACTTTTTAAACGCCTTTTGTCCGGCAGGAGTTGCATTTGGACCAAAACCAAAACCCGTATGCAAAGGATGAGATTCAGGAAAAGAAGCTTTTCCTTGCAGTGTTGTGGCTACAGGCGCCCCGAGTAAATCGGCAATTTTAATCAGCGCTTCTGTAGCGTTGGCAGCGCCCCAGCCAACATAAATTCCGGGATGTTTTGCATTTGACAATAAAGCGGCTGCAGCGTCAATTTTTTTAAGGTCAACCTGCGGATTTTGATACGTTTTAACATAAGGTAAACATTGATCAACCTCTCCCATAAACATTTGATACTCCATAGGAATTTCCACAAACACCGGACCTGGTTCCCCGGAAACAGCAATCTCATAAGCCTTATAAATGGTTGGGATAATTTCGCTGTGTGACGCAATCTTAAAATAGGCCTTGGTAATTTCTTTAACCAGATTTTCTTGATTTAGTTGGTGTAATTGATAATGTCGCCCACTGTCCTGGCGCGTGCCACCCGAAATAATCATCATGGGAATGCCATCTAAAAAAGCTTCGCCTATGCCGCTCATAGCGTTGGTGGTTCCGGCTGCAGGAACCGTCATTAATGTGCCGATACTGTCGGAAGTACAGCTCACCCCAAGCGCCATAAAGGAGGCGCCGCCTTCGTGGGTTACCAAAATAGGCTCAATTTGTTTTGAATTATTTAGTTCATCATATAATTCTAAATTGTGAACGCCCGGAATGCCGAATGTGTATTTAACGCCAATTTGTTCTAAAGCAAAAACTGCCAATTGTGCACCTGTTTTTTTCATGTTTTTATCTTACTTTTTTTGGATAATATGATTTGCTGCTTTTTGTGCCGTAAATATGCAAGTGGCCAAAAAAGTGCCTTCCAAGGCGCGTTTGCCATGAGAACCTCCACCGCCAAATCCTGCCGCTTCGCCTACCGCATATAAATTATCAAATAGGTTCTGGGTGTCCTCAGTATGAGATGATTTTAAAACCTGCGAATCCAAATTTGTTTGAATGCCGCCCAAACTTTTTCGCGATAAGATAAACTCCCTGATGGCAATTAAAGGATAGGCACTTTTCTGATTTAATTTCTGGGGTTTTAAAGTGCGCTTTTTATCGCCTTTATAGTCGCGGGTTTGTTTGATGAGCCTGATTTGCTCATCATTCCATATATTATTTCCACGCTCAAAATTGGCATCATAGCCGTCAATGGCATTTTTTAGCGCCGCTATGGAAACATCATTTGTGCCTGTTAAAGCATTCATTTTTTCTGCCAATTCTTCAATACTGTTTGCGGTAATGTAATTAGGGGAATCCTTTTCTAAACTTTTTATCAAGTGTTTATTTCCTTTTAAGATCGAATATAAAAAGGAGAATATCTTTTTGTTTTTAATGCCTTCATTAAACTCAGAACCCGAAACGCCCAATTCTTTATAGGCGATTTTTTTGTTGAGAATTTGCCACGAATACTGTTTGTCTTGCTCACAAATTTTGGTCACCAAATACCGCGTGTCAAACGAAGTTACCAAAGGTCTTGGCCCCATCCGCTCCCCTTTGTAATTGAGCCATAAAGCCGATTTTGGCGGTACCAGACTCAAACCGTGATTGGCTCTTTTGGGATAAGGATGTGGGATGCCTGCGGCATAATTCCACATTAAATCCAAGTTGGTTACATTTCCTCCGAGGTCTTTTACTTTATCGTGAATTAGCCCATCGGAATATTGATGCGATCCGTTTAGGATGGTTTCGGGCGGAGATTTCCAATCTTTATGCCAATGCTGCCTGACTTTTTCCATACTGCCATTGATGCCGCCGGTGGCAACCACAAAATTATCGGCTGTGCAGGTAAAAGGAGTTTGTGTTTTTTCATCGATGCCTTTAATGGCTACAATTTTATCGTTTTCAATTACAAAATCACCCGCTTTATGCTGAAAATAAGTCGTTAAATTTTGATAGTTAGGATGTGTTTTTAAATGACTTAAGATGGAGGTAATCAAACCATATCCAGTTCCCCAAACCATATGAAACCTTGGCGCCGAATTTCCGGGATGGTCTAAACCGCGTTCAACCCAATGCACAATCGGAAAAAAATTTACTTTTTTAGCACGAACCCAATCATAAACCTGATGCGTAGATTCCAAAAACTCATTTGCCCATTTTTTACCCCAAATATTATCATCCTCAAATTCCGCAAACGAAAACCAATCGATTTTTGCCTGGGCAACAGTATCTCTAATTTTTGAAAATCGCTGTTGGGGCGAGTCGATAAAAAACATCCCGCCAAACGATTCTTTTGCCAAACCGCCAAAATTTTGTTCCAGATCCCTTTCAATAATGATGACTTTTTTGTTGGCATTGAGCAGTTCAATGGCCGTGGTAATTCCAGAAATACCGCCGCCAATAATCACGGTATCCGCTTGGTAATTATTTTCTTTCATCTGTTTAATTTTTATTTTTTTGTTGGTACAGATGCAGTTCGCCATTAATCATTCTGCTGTGTATCAAAATTTGTTATGGCTCGTTTCATCGCTTTATGATGCGGGTTATTTTTATAAAGATATTAAAAATGATGCTGTCAATCTAACAAATCTAAGTATAAAAGTTTGATTTGCAGTGCTTGATGGGCTTACTATATTTACTAAACATAAAGAAATTGGATTTACCATTATTTACCAGACGATAGAATATAGCAAAATGATAAAAAACCACGGTGTCAGAAATCAATGTTACCCAAATTTATTTATAGACAGCTTCGAATGAGTTGTCATACATTAATCGCTTAAAATAATAATAGTGAATGATATTTCATACATTGAATTTAATTTATTCAGCTTTTGTAAAGAAACTTCTATTAATGTGTGAATAATGTAAATTATTATAATAATTATGTAATACTTCATGTTTTTATAAAGGCCATCTTTGCTATTCCTAAAAAAATTATTACACACTGTAAAACCACTAAAAAATAAATAAAATGAAAAATATCATCGGGTTCATTATTATAACTGTTGTCTTATTGATAATGGGCTGTAAAGAAACACCTGTGGAAAAAGAAATCATCATCGTGCCCGCCAAAACTGTTGTAATTGAAAAAGCCCCTCCAGCAAAATCAACTTCCATCAGCTTAGATAAAAAAGGTGTAGAGTTGAAATCGAAGGAATTAGATGTGAAAATAAAAAATGATTAATCTGACATCTTTCAATTCCAAGTTTATATAACTTGATGAAGAGATTGAATAAAATCAGAAAAAGAGGCATCATTATTAAGTATAAATAAGCACAAAAAAAGGTCTGAAAAACAGACCTTTAATTTTGGGTGGAAGACCGGGTTCGAACCGGCGACCCTCGGTACCACAAACCGATGCTCTAACCAGCTGAGCTACAACCACCATCTAACTTGCGGATGCAAATGTAAAACATTTCTAATTTTCCACAAACATTTTCATATTAAATTATCAAAAGAATTTACAGCCACATAACGCTCTGTATTGAAGCCCTCTGCATACTCCACTCCTACCAATCTACCCAAGTCCTGCGCCCTATTCAACACGCTGTCCAAAAAGTTCTTGCTTGAAATTGGCGAACTGGGCTCTTTGCTGCTCGGATCATAGAACTGGGAACTGTATGCTTTTACGGCTTCCATTTTTTTGTCCATGAATCCTGAAACATCCACCACAAAATCGGGTTCCAAATTTTTCCACTGAATATAATGGTACACAAACTTAGGCCGCCAGGCCTCTTGCTTTACGCCATCCAGTTGGGTTTCAACTTTCACCAATCCCGATAAATAACAGGCGTTAGAAACCAATTTACTGCCTTTGGAATGATCGATATGCCGGTCATCTATGGCGTTGCACAACACAATTTCAGGTTGGTATTTCCTAATAATTCTAATAATTTCCAATTGGTGTTTTTTGTCATTTACAAAAAAACCGTCCGCAAATCCTAGATTTTCCCTTATTGCCACCCCTAAAATTTTCGCGCCATTTTTTGCTTCTTCCGCCCTAATTTCAGCAGAGCCTCTTGTGCCTAATTCCCCTTTTGTTAAATCTAAAATTCCGACTTTTTTTCCCAAAGAAATTTCTTTTGCAATAGTTGCCCCACATCCTAATTCCACATCATCCGGATGTGCGCCAATTGCTAAAATAGCTAACTTCATAAACCAAATTTACTTTAAAATTTACACAAATATATAACAATTATTCGGGGATGGAAGTTTTGGAATACTCTTTTAATTTCTTTCACGTAAATATGGAATCTTAACAAAAAGGCTGTTTTCATATACAAATGGTAATGTTTTGTAAATAAATGGTAAAAAAGTTTGGTGGTTTAAAAACGTTTAATTACTTTAGCATTAGGAAATTAAAAAGATATTAACCCCAAATCCTAAAGACGATGAAAAAATGAGCGCTTAC
>DAIQBF010000122.1:0-9002 GCA_036781305.1 Lutibacter sp. | reverse complement strand
TTTCTATAAGTTATTTGGATCCAAATACCTCTTATATTAAAATTGTGAGGGTGGTTTCCACCATTGAATATCAGTTAGAAGATTAAAAGATATGAAGGGATTTTTTAAGAAACTTTTTAAATGGATTTTTAAAGCCTTTATCGGTTTTCTTATCCTTTCTGTTTTTTCTGTTATTGTTTTTCGCTGGGTTCCTGTTCCGTTTACGCCTTTGATGCTTATTCGCAATATGGAACAATGGAGCAAGGGTGAAAAAGCGCCCTTTGAACACGATTGGGTTTCTATGGATAAAATTTCCCAAAATTTGGCTAAAGCAGTAATTGTGAGTGAGGATCAAAAATTTATGGAACATTTTGGTTTTGATGTTGAAGCTATCGAAAAAGCTTACGAAAAAAATAAAAAGGGTAAAAGAATAAAAGGGGCAAGTACAATCACACAACAAACCGCAAAAAATGTATTTCTGTGGCCACAACGAACTTATGTCCGCAAGGGTTTTGAGGTTTATTTCACTTTTTTAATAGAAGTTTTTTGGAGCAAAAAACGGATTTTAGAGGTCTATTTAAACAGCATTGAAATGGGCAAAGGCGTTTACGGAGCAGAAGCGGCGGCGCAACATTGGTTTAGAAAACCAGCGGCGAAACTCTCCAGCTATGAAGCGGCTTCCATAGCTGCCATATTACCAAATCCCAGAAGATTTAGAGCGAGTAGTTCTTCGGGTTATATTGAAAATAGAAAGAAATGGATTTTGAGACAAATGAATTATTATGGCCCGCTTACTTTTGATTGATTCTTAAAATATTATAAAATAAAAAAGCGCGCCAATTGGCGCGCTTTTTTGGTAATCAGCAGAAAAAATTATTTATTTTCTGCGTAAAGCTTAGCAACATAATCCCAATTAATTACATTGAAAAAATTCTCAACATATTCTGGTCTTCTGTTTTGGTAATGCAAGTAATAAGCATGTTCCCAAACGTCCAATCCTAAAACAGGAAAACCGCCACATCCTATTCCTGGCATTAAAGTATTGTCCTGATTTGCTGAAGAGCAAACTTCAACCTTTCCGCCTTTGTGAACGGATAACCAAGCCCAGCCAGATCCAAAACGGGTCGCTGCAGCTTTAGAAAAAGCATCTTTAAAAGACTCAAATGAACCAAAAGCAGCATCAATGGCCTTTGCCAATTCTCCTTTTGGTTTTCCGCCTCCGTTTGGAGACATAACTTTCCAAAAAAGACTGTGATTGTAAAAACCGCCCCCATTATTTCTAACTGCGGCATTGTTCATATCCAATCCGGATAAAATAGCTTCAATAGTTTTTCCTTCTAAAGCTGTTCCGGCGATTGCATTGTTTAAATTATTGGTGTAACCGGCATGGTGTTTTCCGTGGTGGATTTCCATCGTTCTTGCATCAATATGTGGTTCCAACGCATCAAAAGCGTACGGTAATTTCGGTAATTCAAAAGCCATATTCGTATATTTTAGTTAAACTTAAATGTTAATCAAAGATAACGAACGATTTTCAATTTAAAAAATCGAATGTATTTATAGTTGTATTGGTTAATCTTATGAAAGCCCCCTAGCCCCCAAAGGGGGAATTAACATTGGATATTTATTTAAAAAGTAATGTTATATTAATCAAAACAAACTCCATTTCCTTGAAAAAAGAGTAGCTGATAGGAAAAAAAGGATGATTAAAAGTTAAATTTTTTTGTGTTTTCTATACTTAAAACTTATTTTTAGATTTTAAAATTTCTCCTTATAGGAGGCTTAATATTTCGCGTTTTTAGGATATTTTGCCATAAATTCTTCGGCTTTTTCAACCATTTTTATACTTCCGCAGAAAAACGGAACGCGTTGGTGCAATTCGGTTGGTTTAATGTCCATAATTCTCCTGTAACCGTCACTCGCTTTTCCATTGGCCTGTTCAGCAAGGAAAGCCATAGGATTGCATTCATACAACAATCTCAATTTTCCTTTTGGCCCGATAGAGCTTGTCGGGTAAATATAAATTCCGCCTTTAATCATATTTCTGTGAAAATCGGAAACCAATGAGCCAATATATCGGGAAGTGTAAGGCCTGTCTTCTTTTTCTTCCTGGCAATATTTTAAATAATCTTTTACCCCCTGCGGAAAATGCACGTAATTTCCCTCGTTGATGGAATAAAGTTTTCCAATATCAGGGAATCTCATGTTTGGGTGCGATAAATAAAAAGAACCAATTGCCGGATTTAAGGTAAATCCGTTAACGCCATGTCCCGAGGTGTAAACCAACATGGTTGAGGTTCCATAAACCACGTAACCGGCGGCAACTTGCTGATTTCCTCGCTGCAGAAAATCTATTTTTTCAACAGGCGTTCCCACAGGCGTTACGCGACGGTAAATGGAAAAAATAGTTCCAACGGAAACATTTACGTCAATATTGGAAGACCCGTCCAGCGGATCCATCAATACAATATACTTATTTTCATTGGTGCCGTGTTTGCCTTTTACGGTTACAAAATCGTCTTCTTCTTCACTGGCAATTCCACAAACAATTTCTCTGTTGATGAGTGTTTGCATAAACACTTCATTCGCAAAAACATCCAATTTTTGTTGATTCTCCCCTTGGATATTCATATCACCGGCATCACCCAAAATATCAACCAATCCAGCTTTATTTACTTTATAATTTACAACTTTTGCGGCCAGTTTAATGGAACTCAACAAGCGCGTAAATTCTCCAGAAGTTGATTTATAATATTTTTGGTTTTCAATAATAAACTCCCCTAAAGTAAGATTGTTATTTTTCATTGGTGCGAGCTTTGTTTGTTTGCACAAATATCGAAAAAATTATTTTTAAAAAGACCCTTGTTTTGAGATACTTTGCACAAAGATTTTTTACTTTAGCAAATACCAATTATAAAATATAAATTAAAGATGAATTTTAGCATTAGGGAAGGAAAAATATCCGATATGCCCTCGGTATTGGAATTGATAAAAGAATTAGCCAGTTTTGAAAAAGAGAAAGAAGCTGTTGAAATTTCATTAGCCGATTTAAAAAAAGACGGTTTTGGAAATTCACCGTTGTTTAAAACTTTTGTTGCTGAACTTGATAAAAAAATTGTTGGAATGGCCTTGTTTTATCCGAGATATTCTACTTGGAAAGGACCAACCATTCATTTGGAGGATTTAATCGTCAAAAAAAGTAAAAGAGGATTGAATATTGGAAGCGCCTTGTACAAAAAAGTGATCGCATATGGCCATAATTTGGGCGTAAAAAGAATGGAATGGGTGGTTTTAGATTGGAATACGCCGGCCATAGAATTTTATAAAAAAACCGGAGCGCACATTTTAGAGGATTGGAAAACGGTCCAAATGGATGAACAGGCCATAAAAAACTATTTGGAAAATTTATGAAAATTTACAAATTTGGAGGCGCATCCGTAAATGATGCTGAGGGCATAAAAAATGTGGTGCGCGTTTTAAGAAACGAAGGTTTCAAAAATACGCTTATTGTGATTTCTGCAATGGGTAAAATGACCAATGCTTTTGAAAAAATCATCAATTCTTATCATCATAAAACCGATGATTTACAGCAAAATGTTGAATTCGTAAAGAAATATCATTTAACTATAATGGATGCGTTATTCAACAACAATACACATCCTGTTTTTGCTGAAGCCAATCAACTGTTTAGGGAATTAAACAACTTTATGGCGAGCAACAAATCAGCCGATTACAATTTTATTTACGACCAAATTGTTGGGTTTGGCGAATTGCTTTCAACCAAAATTGTAAGCGCATATTTAAATGATATTGGAATTGTAAATGAATGGATTGATGTGCGTGAATACATAAAAACGGACGATAGTTATAGAGATGCTTATGTAAATTGGAAACTTACTTCCAAAAATATTTCAACATTAAACCCCAAAAAATTATACATCACCCAAGGATTTTTGGGCGAAGATACACAGGGAAATACCATAACGTTGGGACGCGAAGGGTCAGATTATACCGCCGCCATATTTGCGTATTGTTTAAACGCCAAAAATTTAACCATTTGGAAGGACGTTGATGGCGTGTTAAATGCCGATCCGCGCTTTTTTGAAAATGCGCAACTGCTGCATCAAATATCCTACAGTGAAGCAATTGAAATGGCATTTTACGGCGCTTCTGTTATTCATCCCAAAACATTGAAACCACTTGAAAACAAAATCATTCCGCTTTATGTTCGCTCCTTTTATAATTTGGAAATAAAAGGCACAACCGTTGGAAAAGGGCATGATTTAATTCCAGAAATCCCTTGTTTTATTTTAAAACAAGATCAAATTTTAGTGTCAATTTCAGCCTTGGATTTTTCTTTTATGGTTGAATACAACCTAAGCGATATCTTCAGAATTTTACATGAAAACAAACTTAAAGTGAATTTAATCCAAAATTCTGCCATTAGTTTTTCGGTGTGCATCGATGATAAATTCAACCTTTTTGAACACTTTTTAGCAGCGTTAAAATCGAAATATAAAGTAACTTATGTTAAAAATGTTTCGCTTTATACCATTAGGCATGCCACCGAAAAAGCCATTGAGGAAATCGGGCAAAAAGGAGAGGTGCTTTTAAAACAGGCCACAAAAGGAACCGTTCAAATTGTTATGAAATGAGTTGGGAACTTCAATACCAATGAAATATCTTTTATCACTAAAACTACCTCGCCAATCACTCATAATATAAGTCATTTGATGAAATTTTTTACGTATTTTTGTAGTTCCCTTAATTATACTTGAATGAGTTTGGTAACAGCTAAAGAAGTTGCGAAAGTAATAAACCTTGATAAATATGGATTTATAGGCACCTTTTTTGGTTGGTCATTAATGAAAGTTTTTCGAATCTCCTCCATTAACAAAATTTACAACAAACACAAACATTTAAAAGATTTGGAATTTTTCACGGCTCTGCTGGAAGATTTACAAATTAAGTTTGAAATCCCCGAAGAAGATTTAAAAAGAATTCCAAAAACAGGCGCTTTTATTACGGTATCTAACCATCCTCTTGGAGGAATCGATGGTATTTTACTGTTGAAATTATTAATTGAAAAACGCCCTGATTATAAAATTATCGCAAATTTTTTACTCCAGCGGATAGCGCCTATGAAGCCCTTTATTATGCCTGTAAATCCATTTGAAGACCGAAAAGAAAAATCGAGTGTCGCAGGTTTGAAAAATGCATTGTTGCATTTAAAAGAAGGGAATTCCCTTGGTATTTTTCCGGCAGGTGAAGTTTCAACCTACAAAGACGGAAAATTTATAGTGGACAGGCCTTGGGAAGAAAGTGCCATTAAATTAATCCAAAAAGCAAAAGTACCCGTTATTCCTATTTATTTTCATGCCAAAAATAGCCGGTTTTTTTACTTTCTTTCCAAACTGAATTCCAAGATGCGCACAGCCAAATTACCTTCTGAGGTGTTATCACAAAAAGGTCGCGTAATTAAAGTCAGAATTGGAAATCCTATAACGGTAAAAGACTTGGAGGAATATGCCGATGCGCAAGATTTTTGCGACTATATTCGTAAAAAAACATATATGTTGGCAAATCCTTTTGAAAAACAGCCCATAAAATTAACAGCCCCTTCTTTAAAAATGCCGAAGCCTCCAAAGAAAATTGTGAGTCAAAGAAATATTGACAAAATGATTTTAGAAGTTGAAGCATTAAGAAATGGTGATGGCCGTTTGCTTAAAAGTAAAAATTATGAAGTGTTTTTCGCATTGAGCAAACAAATTCCAAATATCACATTTGAAATTGGGCGTTTGCGTGAAATCACTTTTAGGGAGGTTGGTGAAGGCACCAATGAATCTATAGATTTAGATGCATTTGACGGCTATTATCACCATTTGTTTTTATGGGACAATGAAGCCAATAAAGTAGCGGGTGCCTACCGAATGGGTTTGGGAAAAAATATTTATAAAAAGCATGGCATTGAAGGTTTTTATGTGCATACATTGTTCAAATTTGAACCTGAATTGTACGATATGATGGAGAATTCAATTGAAATGGGACGCGCTTTTGTGATTAAGGAATACCAATTAAAACCGATGCCCTTATTTCTGCTTTGGAAAGGAATTGTTCATATTACCTTAAGATATCCGGAATATAAATATTTAATTGGTGGGGTTAGTATCAGCAATAAATTTTCAAATTTCTCAAAATCGTTGATGATTGAGTTCATGAAATCTCATTATTATGATCCTTATGTCGCCCAGTATATTCATCCTAAAAAAGAATATAAAGTTAAATTAAAAGATGCCGATAAAGATTTTGTTTTTGACGCCACCCATGCTGATATGAACAAGTTTGACAAGATAATTGATGAGATTGAGCCAGGAATATTGCGTATTCCCGTCTTAATTAAAAAATATGTAAAGCAAAATGCAAGATTGGTGGCATTTAATGTGGATCCAAAATTTAACAATGCCATTGACGGTTTAATGTATATCCGCATTGCCGATATTCCTGAAAGCACCGTAAAACCTGTGATGGAAGAACTTCAGGCTGAATTGGAAAAAACCCTTGAAAATGAAAATAAAGAAAATGAAACTCCTCTAGATTCCATGTGATTTTAAAACCAAGCCTTTTTGTTGGTTTGATACATGTAAATAAATTCTTCATCAGATTTTGTGAGGTAAATAATACCTTCAACAAGTCCAATAATGCTTGTTACTGCTCCGCCTATACCACAAGTTACCAAAGTAATTGCCAATACAATGATGCCTTCATTTGTATAGCCCAACACAAATTTATGGATTCCCAAAACACCTAATAAAATTCCCAAAACACCTGCTAAAACTCTTTTACTTTCCTGAATGCTTTTTGGGTTTACATTCCCATTATCGGTATTTTATATGATTTGCGCGACTGGGAAATCGGAAATTTTTCGACTGTAGCAATATTATTATTGGATGTTTTTAAGTTTGTATTAGTTCAAATTTAAGCATAAATTTTATGAGGTGTTACCACACGTTTTAATCATAATGAAATCTACATTTTATTATTCTAATTTCATCATCTACAACTTGATAAATTAATCTATGTTCTTCATCAATTCTTCTCGACCAAAACCCTCTGTAATTATGTTTTAATGGTTCAGGTTTACCTATTCCATCATATGGCCGTCTGGAAATATCTTTTAGAATTAGATTTATTCTTTTTAGCATTTTTTTATCAATTTTTTGCCAATACAAATAATCCTCCCAAGATTCATCAACAAATACATATTTCATTATTCAACAAGATTTTTACTAAATGAGCTACCTTTTTTAAATTTTTCAATTGCCGAATCTAACCTTGCTTTGTTTTTGTCTGAAGACATTTCGTGTTGAGTTGTAATAAGAGAATTGTATTCTTCTAAAGAAATCACTACAACTCCCGAGTTTTTACCTCGATTGATAATTAGTGTTTCAAAGTTTACTGTAACTCTATTAAAGTAATCTTTTATATTTTTTCTAAAATCTGATATCGTTGTCGTAATCATAATTCAATTATTTTAATTACGTACAAAATTACGTACAAAATATTGTAATTCAAAATTTATTTCAATTTTTATGAGTGGTAACGTCTAGTACCTCCATGTTTTCTTTTTTAATAAATATAAAATTACAAAATTATTAGGGCAAAAAAGCAACCTCTTTTGGTCCCCAAAAGTTAACTGCATCTAAAACCTTTATAATAAATTTTTCTTAGTGGATCCTTTGTGTTATCATTATTTCACAGCGTTGCATAAAGATGCAGCAGAAATACGCAAAGGTTTGTTAAATGTTCTATGTAGCTGATTTTAGGGTGTTTATGGTTTAAGTGCGTTTGCGCTATTAGCTCCTTTTTTCGCTTTCGAAAAAAACGACGCATCAACCTTATCAACAATTGTTTGCGCCAATTTCACTTTAGATTCAACCGTCCAGCCGGCGATATGCGGTGAAAGCAATACATTTTCGGCATGAATTAAATAATCAAATGCTTCTGGGAAAGACTCGTTTTCAAATAAATTTTCGAAGGATAATTTTTCATATTCCAAGACATCCAAACAAGCACCCAATATTTTTTTATCAATCAGCGCTTCAACCAAATCATCGGTAACCACGGCAGAACCCCTGGCAGTATTGATCAAGTAAAAAGGTTTTTTAAAATTGCTGATAAACTGGGCATTTACCATTTGATGAGAAAGTTTGTTAAATGGTGTGTGCAAACTCAATACGTCGGTTTTTTGCTGTAATTCTTCCAAAGTCACTTGCTTGCAATTTTCATCACCAACACCTGCTTTTATGTCGTAACAAATTACCTCAACCTCAAAACCTTTTAATTTTTTTGCAAAGGCTTTTCCCATATTTCCATAACCTATAATGCCAATCGTTTTCCCCTCCAATTCAATTCCCCTATTGGCTTCCCGCAACCATTTTCCCTGTCTAATTTCAAGGTCGGCTTTTTTCAGGTTGTTGAATAAAGCCAAAATCATTCCCAGCGCATGTTCTCCAACTGCATTGCTGTTGCCTTCTGGCGCTGAAATTAACCGAATTCCCTTTTTTTCGGCATAGTCAACATCAATACTTTCCAATCCGGCACCAACGCGGGCAATAAATTTTAAGTTTGTGGCTTTGTCTAAAAATTGCTGGTCGATATCAAACCTGCTTCTGATAACAACTCCCTGATAACTGCTTATTTTTTCTTCAATTTGTTGTTTGGTAGAAGTATAATCTTCCTCGCAAACGCACCCCAGTTTTTCCAAACCTGACTGAAGAATTGGGTGATTGCTGTCTATAAGAAGGATTCTCATCTATTAGTGTTTTCGAGTTATAAGTTTTAAGTTATTAGTTTTTTTCTATTTCAAGGTAAAAACACACTCCTAACTACTTTTTAAGTAATATTTGATTTAGTCTTTTCTCTTTATTCTCTTTTCTTTTATCCATTTTAATTCCCCCTTCGAAGACTAGTGGGCTTTTAATATTGTTCCTCATCACTAGGAAAATCCCTGCTTTTTACATCCG
>DAIQBF010000121.1:0-9103 GCA_036781305.1 Lutibacter sp. | reverse complement strand
ACCAAATTGATGAAAAAACAGCTAATTATATCTGGTATTGTATTGCTTTTAATACAAACAAAAGGCTTTAGTCAGAATATAGATCCAATGCAAAATTATTTAAATTACATTGAAAATGAACAAATAATTGGGGAAAACAAGGAAGCTCCCCACGCAACCTTCACTTCGTTTTCTTCAATTAAAAACAGCGCATTAAATACACCCGAATTCAAACAAGTTTTAGATGGTTTGTGGAAATTTAAATGGGTGCGTTCACCAAAAGATAGACCTACAACTTTTATGGATTCTTCAGAAAATGTTTCAGATTGGGATTTTATAAAAGTGCCTGCCAATTGGGAAGTTGAAGGCTATGGGATTCCGATATATGTTAACCACCAGTATGAATTTGCAGATTATAAAGCGCCTGTTTCAACTGAAATGGAGTTTGTGGATAGAATATATCCGAAAAATCCGGGAAAGGTACCTCATGATTACAACCCTGTCGGGTCTTACAGAAGAGATTTTAACATTGAAAATATTTGGGAGGGAAAAGAAATTTTTCTGCATATTGGCGCGATGAAGTCTGGCGGGTTTGTTTGGATTAATGGCCAATATGTCGGGTATTCACAAGGAAGTAAATTGCCGGCTGAATTTAATATTACCAAGGTAGCCAAGCCTGGAAAAAACACCATTGCTATTCAAATTTTTAGATGGACAGATGGCAGTTATTTAGAATGTCAAGATTTCTGGAGAATCAGTGGCATAGAACGTTCTGTATTTATTTATGCACAGCCTAAACTTAGAATTAGAGATTTTGAAGTGGTTTCAACCTTAGATAAATGTTACGAAAATGGGGTTTTTAATTTGGAAATTGAGTTGAAAAATCACTTAAATAAAAAACAGGATGTTTTGGTTTCTTATAAAATTATGGATGATTCTAAAAAGATGATAGAATCTGTAAAACTGCTGAAAGTTGAAGGAAATGGATCGAATAAAATAACGTTTGAATCTCAAGTTGCCAATGTGAAACAATGGAGCGCAGAGCACCCAAATTTATATACTTTGCTTATTGAAGTAGCAGATAAGAAAGGCAAACTTATTGAAACGACCACGAGAGAGATTGGGTTTAGATCTGTTGAAATCAAGAATGGTTTGTTGCTGGTAAACGGACAAAGAATTACTTTAAAAGGAGTAAATACCCAAGAAACAGATCCGGAAACTGGGCATGTGATGAGCGAAGAAATGATTTTAAAAGATATTAGGTTGTGGAAAGAAAACAACATCAATGCAGTGCGTTTGAGTCATTATCCCAGAGGAAGTAGATTTTATGAATTATGCGATTTGTATGGTATTTATGTGGTGGATGAAGCCAATATTGAATCTCACGGAATGTATTATGGCGAGCACTCTTTAGCTAAAAAGAAAAGTTGGGAAAAAGCTCATGTAGATCGAATGGTTCGTATGGTTGAACGGGATAAAAACCATCCTTCGGTTATTATTTGGTCTATGGGAAATGAAGCGGGAAACGGCATTAATTTTTACGCAGGTTATAAGGCAATAAAAGAAAATGACAAATCTAAAAGACCTGTGCAATACGAAAGATCCTATAAGGATTATGATGGCAATGAATTTGACATGGATTGGAATACAGATATTATTGTGCCTCAATATCCTTCACCGGAAGATTTTGAAAATATAGGGAAGAATAAAACAGACAGGCCATACATTCCAAGTGAATACGCGCATTCTATGGGAAACAGCACGGGAAATTTTCAAGATTACTGGGATATTATCGAGCAATATGACAATTTACAAGGCGGATTTATTTGGGATTGGGTAGATCAATCCATTTGGAAAACCAATGAAAAAGGAGAACGTTTTTATGCCTACGGAGGTGATTATGGCGAGAATATGCCATCCGACAATAGTTTCTTAAATAATGGAATTGTGGCTCCGGACCGCACGCCCCATCCTGCATTATTTGAAGTTAAAAAAGCGCATGAGTTTATCAACTTTAAGGAAAAGGGAATTAATAAATACGATGAATTGCGCATCTTGGTCGAAAATCTTTATGATTTTACCAATTTAGATCAATTTGATATTACAGCAAAAATTAAGGCTGATGGAAAAGTTTTAAAGACGATTCCTGTGGAAACTATTTCAGTTGAAACACATACAGGCAAATTGATACGCGTGAAATTGGATGGGGTTGATTACAAAAAAAACACAGAATATTTTGTCGAAATCTCCGCAAAAACGAAAGATGCCTGGGGAATTTTACCCAAAGGATTTGAAGTGGCGCACGAACAAATAAAATTGAATTCCAAATACATTTTAGAAACCAAACCCACAAACAACGGAACGACCCTAAAACTGGAAAAATCAGGTGATAACATTACCGTCTCAAATGAAATAGTTAAAGTAATATTCAGTAAAAAGGAAGGCCGTTTGATTTCCTATGTTTTTAAAGGAAAAGAATTATTGAAGGATGGAAAGGGGCCGAAGCCAAATTTTTGGAGAGCGGTTACAGACAATGATTCGGGCAATAAAATGTACAGCCGAAATATTGAGTGGAAAAAAGCATCTTTGTTTTCTAAAGTAATAAGCCTCACCTCAAAAGCAGTAGCTAACAATTTAGTTGAATTAAAGGTGACTTATGAGTTGCCGGGTGTTGATACGCAATTTCATAGCACCTATGAAATCAATGGAAATGGGATCGTAAAAATTGAAAATGTATTGGATAAAACAGCTTACAAAGCCGATATTCCAAGAATAGGGATGCGTATGCAATTGCCTTTTGAATACAATAATATGGCCTATTTTGGAAGAGGCCCTTGGGAAAATTACCAAGACAGAAACCTTGCCGCTTTTGTGGATTTATATGAATCGAATGTGAAAGACCAATATTATCCATACGTGCGCCCGCAAGAAAACGGCAATAAAACGGACGTAAGATGGGTGGCTTTGGCAAACAATAAAGGGAATGGGCTTTTAGTCGTTTCCGATGATAAAAAAGGGTTGAGCATAAGTGCTTTGCATATGCCAAATGAAGATTTTGATACAACGGAAGGGTTGGATTATGGAGATAAGGCGAAAGTAGCGTTGGAATACCGTATCGATGGAATTCCGGTGATAAACCAAAGCAAGCATACTACAGATATTAAAGAACAGGATTTAGTGCAACTCAATATTGATATGGTGCAACGAGGCGTTGCAGGGAATGATAGTTGGGGTTCTAAACCTGAAAGTAAATATTTAATTTATGGCGATGTGAAGCATAGCTATTCCTATTTTTTAATTCCTTTTGAAAATGGAAATAAAGAATTATTTATAGAAATGAGCAAGCAATTTATTGAGAAATAAATATTTTTAATTAAAAATCAACCAATATTTTATGCCGGTAAAGCTCATGGAATTGCCCCTGAAATTGATTTTGATTCATTGCCCAAATAAAAATTAATAAAAATGAAAACTAAAATACTGATAACCGGCGCCAGCGGACAACCAGGCCCAGTTTTAACAGATAAACTTCAAAAAAAGTATGGTGCAGATAATGTAATTACATCAGATTTTCGATTTAATTCATCATTTAAGGGCTGTTTTGAAGTTCTTGATGCCGCGAACTTTGATGCTTTACAAGAAATTGTTCGAAAGCATAAAATCTAGCGGACTTTATAAAAATTAGGCATATTTAGAAAAACTTTATCAATAAAATTGGTTAAAAACGATAATTAAATGAAGAATTATAATGTAAACTATATCGACAATAATAAGCTGATCCTTACAGGTAAAGGAGAGGATATTTTGTGGGATAAGGCAGAAATCTTAACTGACTTCGTTTCTCCTTGGGTTAATGAAAAGCAAAAAAGAACAGAATTCAAGGCACTTTGGGATAAGGCAAATTTATATTGTAGTTTCAAAGTTGAAGACCCTGAAGTATATATTGACACTGCCGATAACACCCAAAACAGCATCAATAATTCCGATAGGGTAGAGCTTTTTTTTAGAACAGATGGGCAACTTAATCCGTACTATTGTTTAGAGATAGATCCAACACCCCGATTAATGGATTTTAAAGCAAAACCGAACAAGGATTTCGACTTTAATTGGAATTGGCCCAAGAACGATATTTTGATTAAATCAGATATTCAAAAAGAATTTTTTACCGTTGAAATTGCCATTAGTTTAGCATCGTTAACCCAGTTTGGATTATTAAAGGACGGGAAAATTGAAACGGGCATTTACCGGGCAAAATATAATGAAAAGGAGGATTTAAGTTTTGAACCGACATGGATTTCTTGGGTAAACCCCCAGACAGAAACGCCTAACTTTCATTTGCCTTCCTCATTTGGGGCATTAAATTTAAAAAAAAGCAATATCAATGAATACAAATAAACCCACACTAGTGATTTTAGCTGCCGGAATGGGAAGCCGTTATGGAGGGTTAAAGCAACTGGATACATTTACCCCTGAGGGAGCAACCATTATTGATTTTTCAATTTACGACGCATTAGAAGCGGGTTTTGGAAAATTTGTTTTTATAATCAGAAAAAGCTTCGAGCAAGAGTTTAAGGAAGTTTACAATAAAAAGTTGGCGGGGAAAGCAGAAGTGGCTTATGTATTTCAAGAAATTGACAGTGTGCCAAAAAAATATCAAAATCCTGATAGAACAAAACCCTGGGGAACAGGCCATGCGATGATGATGGCAAAAGATGTTGTAAAAGAGAATTTCGCCATTATAAATGCCGATGATTTTTACGGCAAAGAAGCCTTTGAAATTATGGCAAAAAAATTAGCTGAAACAGACAAAGAATCGTATGATTTTAGCACGATGGCCTATTTGTTGAAAAACACGGTATCCGACCATGGTTTTGTTTCAAGAGGTGAGTGTGAAGTGAATAAGGATGGTTTTTTGACTGATGTAACCGAACGCACACATATAGAAAAAATAAATGGACATTTGATCCGTAAAGATGAAAATGGCGTTTTTGTACCCATTGATGAAGATGCTGTAGTTTCAATGAATTTTTGGGGTTTTACGCCAAAATGTTTTGAATTTGGCGGAGCGCTTTTTGAAGAATTTCTCGAGGAAAATGCACATAATTTAAAAGCGGAGTTTTTCATTCCGCTCATAGTGAGTGAGATGATAAAATCGGGAAGAGCTTCTGTAAAAGTATTAAAATCAAACGCCAAATGGTTTGGTGTCACTTATAAAGAGGATAAAGTGATTGTTGAGGCTGAAATAGCATGTTTAATCAAACGAAATCTGTATCCTTCAAAACTTTTTTAACATGACAATCGACCAATTAAAAATTGTATTCAACCAGTTTGATGATACCGCTGAAATAATATCTTATAAAGAATTGGCTTCAGGCCATATCAATGACACTTATTTAATAACAACTTCCAAAAATCAGCGTTTTGTATTACAACGTATAAATCATGGGGTTTTTAAAGATGTTCCGGGATTAATTAATAATAAGGTTGCCATTAGCAAACACATTCAAGGCAAATTTTCCCATTTATCAAAAGGCGAAAGAGACAGAAAAGTGTTAACGTTTGTTTCCACAAAAGACGGAAAGCCGTTTTATTACGGGAAAAGCGGGGGGTATTGGAATTTGATGGTCTATATAGATAAAAGTGTTACCTATGAAACTGTTAAGGACGAAGAAATTGCCTATGAAGGCGGAAAATTAATTGGGGATTTTTTAAATTTAACAAGCGATTTTGATGCAAATCGGCTAATTGAGGCCATCCCAAAATTTCATGACATGTCATTTCGTTTTTCACAATTTGAAGACGCCTTAAAAGTAGCTTCAAAAGAAAGGTTAGCGCAAGCAAATCCTTATATTGAATTAGTTTGGGACTTAAAAGACGAAATGCATATTCTTCAAAATTTAAAAGAGGCTGGGGCGATAAAATTAAGGGTGACCCATAATGACACCAAAATATCGAATGTTTTGTTTGATGAAAACAAAAAGGGCCTTTGTGTAATTGATACAGATACCGTAATGCCGGGAATTGTTCATTACGATTTTGGGGATGCCATTAGAACCATTTGCAATACAGCCGCTGAAGATGAAATGAATCTGGAGCTTGTGAATTTTAATTTACTATTTTATAAAGCGTATGTAAAAGGGTTTTTAAAAGAAATGAGTTCCTCGCTTTCACCAATAGAATTAGAACTCCTTCCGTTAGGAGCCAAAACAATGATATTCATTATGGCATTGCGCTTTTTAACCGACTTTTTAAATGGTGATATTTATTATAAAACCACCTATCCTGAGCATAATTTAGATCGCGCTAAAAATCAGTTTAAATTGATAGAAAGCCTTATGGAACAATTTGAAGAAATGGAAATAAGTAAAATCGCAATTTAAGGCGGCAAAATAACAAAATAAATAAACAATGAATAAATATGTAATCACTGGAGGCACTGGTTTTATTGGAAGCCATATTGCAGAACATTTAGCTGCTCAAGGACATCAAGTAACTGTTTTAGATAGTTTAAGGACAGGGTTTGAAAAAAATTTAGAAGGATTAAATGTAAGCTTTAAAAGAAACCATTGAATTTTATGATTTAGAATTACGAAAAAAAATCAACTATTAAAACTAAAATTATGACCAATAACCATCAGAAAAACACTTTAATCCCAATTGCAATCATCGCAGGCTTATTTTTTATTTTCGGGTTTGTCACTTGGATAAACGGAGCCTTAATACCATTTATGAAAACCATTAATGAATTGACCGATACACAATCCTATTTTGTGGCATCTGCCTCCTATATATCATTTGTTGTGATGGCATTGCCGGCTTCCTTCATCTTAAATAAAATAGGCTATCGAAAAGGGATGTCTTTGGGCTTATTTATTATGGCCATTGGAGCTTTGGTTTTTATACCGGCAGCAGAAGCCAGGACCTACTGGGTATTTTTAGCAGGGATATTTATACAAGGTGTAGGGATGACCTTATTGCAAACAGCGGCCAATCCATACATTACCATTTTAGGGCCAATTGAAAGTGGCGCCAAGCGAATTGCCATTATGGGAATTGCCAATAAAACAGCGGGCGCTTTGGGATCATTAATTTTTGGGGCCTTATTATTGTCAGGCATTGATGAGGTAAAAGAAAAGTTAGGAACAGTATCCATAGAAGAAAAAGGGCAATTGTTAGATACGATGGCAGACAGTGTGTTTTTACCTTATTTAATTATGGCCATCGTTTTATTTGTGTTGGCGATATTAATCAGAAAAGCGCCATTGCCACATGTGGAAGCAGCGCCAGTAGAAGAAAAGAATGACGGCAAAACAGCCAAGACCAATATCTTTCAGTTTCCGCATTTATGGCTGGGAGTTTTAACCTTATTTGTTTATGTTGGTGCAGAAGTAATTGCTGGCGACACTATTATTTCTTACGGAATTTCATTAGGCTTTCCGGCTGTAGATGCGAAATTTTTCACCACCCTTACGCTGTTGGCGATGGTAGCCACTTATGCATTAGGGGTATTTTTAATTCCAAAGTATTTAAAACAAGGTGCCGCACTTAAAATTAGTGCAGTCCTAGGGATTATTTTTAGTGCTTGTATATTGTTAACCACAGGATTTACTTCCATTTTATTTGTGGCAGCTTTAGGTATTGCCAACGCATTGGTTTGGCCGGCAGTATGGCCATTAACATTGGAAGGCTTGGGAAAATTCACAAAAACAGCTTCAGCCTTGTTAATTATGGCAATTTCAGGAGGCGCCATCATCCCCCCGCTTTATGGACGATTGGTAGATTCAACCAAACACGAATTAATAGCGAGTGGAATTGATAAAGCTGATGCAATGGCAACAGCGGCCACAAGCAGTTATTGGATTTTAATCCCCTGTTATGCAATCATATTGTTTTTTGCCATTTGGGGCCATAAATACAAAAGTTGGAATAGAAAGTAATATATTAAAAAGCAATGTAAAAAATGATTTTAAATAGCGATAGGTTTTAAATAAATATATTGGAAATATAGTATAGTAGTTTAAAAAAATGGACAAGATATATAAATGGGGAATTATTGGATGTGGAAATGTTACAGAACTTAAAAGTGGTCCGGCATATCAAAAAGTAGATGGATTTGAATTGCATGCTGTGATGAGCAGAAATGTTGAAAAATCGAAAGATTTTGCTTTAAGACATGGGGTCCCTAAGTTTTATGACAGTGCTGATGATTTAATTAATGATCCTGAAATTAATGCTGTATATATTGCAACGCCGCCAGATTCTCATACCTACTATGCTTTAAAAGTAGCTCAAGCAGGAAAAATATGTTGTATTGAAAAACCTATGGCACCTACTTACAAAGAATGTTTGCTGATAGAAGACACCTATAAAGAAAAAAGTATTCCATTATTTGTAGCTTATTACCGAAGATCGCTTCCAAGGTTTAATCAAATTAAATTATGGATCGAACAACAAAAAATAGGAACAATTAAGCACGTTAATTGGCATTTTAGCAAGCCTGTAAATACTGTTGATTTATCGGGAGTTTATAATTGGCGTACCGATATTAAGATTGCTCAAGGAGGTTATTTTGATGATTTAGCATCTCATGGAATAGATTTATTTATTCATTTATTAGGTGAAATTGAAAGAGCTAATGGAATAGCCACTAATCAATTAGGGTTGTATTCATCAATGGATGCAGTTGTTGGAAATTGGATTCATAAATCAGGAGTGACTGGTTCAGGAAGTTGGAATTTTGGCACTCAGAAAAGAGAAGATTTTGTTCAAATATATGGAGATAAAGGTAAAATAAGTTTTGCTGTTTTTGAAGAAGCTCCTATTGTTTTAGAAACAGGTTCTTCTAAAGAAAGTTTAATACTAAAGCATCCAGAAAATATTCAATATTTTCATGTTCAAAATATAAAAAATCATTTATTGAATAAATCTAAACATCCTTCTACTGGCCACAGTGCTTTGCATACCAGTTGGGTATTAGAAAATATTTTAGGAAATAACAATTAACAACATAATTAAATTATAAAGACAATGTTAAAAAGTAATATAGACAAAGCAACAGGGTTTGAAAAACGATTTGAGAATATAGATACGGTAGTTTTTGAAGACTCAATTTCAGCCTCTAAAG
>DAIQBF010000120.1:0-9118 GCA_036781305.1 Lutibacter sp. | reverse complement strand
CTGCTTTTTCTTTGGCAATTTTTAATTCAGAATGGCTTTCTTTTAACAGTTCATTTAAGGTAACCAACTCCTTATTTTTATCTGATAAATCTATTGTTAATTTTCTAGCTATCCTTTTCGCAAATAATGCAGTATTAAATAAGGAATACATTAAAAAACTTAACAAAAAACTAATCACAATTCCGCCTGTCAACACAATAAACGGCATATTTAAAAAAGAAGGCGCAACTTTTGGTTGTGTAAATTGTAAAGTCCATTTTTTTCCGTTCAAGTCAATTGGCAGAAATAAAGTGTTTGCTGTTGACTCAATATTGTTTTCATTCAGGGTGTTTTTATTGTCATACAAAAGAGATTTACTTGTAATGCTGTCACCATCATATATCTTTAAATAAAGTTGATTGTGATTATCTGAATTGGGATAGTCAAGTATATTTTCCATAAAATCTACCATCCGAAAAGAACTGGCTGCCCAGCCTTTAATGGCAACTCTTCGTTCTTCAACGGTATTTATAGGTGAGTTTTTCTCATAAATAGGTGAATACATTACAAACCCTGCACCAGTTTCAGGATTACCTTCCTGAGCAAGAGTTACCTTGTCGGTTAGTGTCGTTTTATTGGAATCTCTGGCTTTTTCGATTGCTTTTCTCATAAGAGGATTCGTGCTTATGTTAAACCCTAAAGCCTTAATATTTCTGCCCTGTAAAGGTTCAATATAAACAATAGGAGTATATACTTCTTCAATACTTGATGGATAAACAATGTAGTTATTGGAAAACACCTCTTTAAAACGTCGAGTATGATTTCTCAGTTGCTTGTTGGAAACAATCATTACATAAGATATTCCTTGAAACCCTTTTAAATTTTCTGCAATTTTACTTTTTTCGACATAATCTTTCCAGTCATCTTTTGTGACAGAGTCAGAAGACATAAAAAAGGAAGAGCAGCTTTGTGAAAATTGAACGTGAGAACTTAGGATACTTTGAATCCTAAATTTAATATCGACAGCACCTATTTCCAGTTGCTGTTTATTGTGCTTGTCGAAGTCTTTCTTAGCATAAAAAGCTAAAATAGCTGTTAAAATAAGTCCTAAAATAAGGACTCCTAAAGATTTTAGGAAGTTTTTAGTTTTTGGTTCAATCTTAGTCTCTGGGGTTCTCTTCACGTTCTTTGGAGGTTAATTTTCTAAAAAAAGCAAAATTAATATTCTTTCATTTAAAAAAACGGATTTTTTACAAAAACAAAGTTAAATTATGCTTAAAATTGATTTAATACAAACATTCAATAAAAGTATGTTCTGGTATAGAAATGAACGTTGGAGAATTTAAAATAGCATAAGTATTGCTGGGAACACCCTCTAACTTTTATGCTAAAATTTGAAATAGCACAAAACGAATCACATTATAACAAAAATTTGCTGCGCAGTAAAAATCTCTAATTTTTAAGTCGCACAAATCTTATAAAAACTCGTTGTACCAAATTTCAACAGACAATTTGTTAATTAAATTTTTCAAAAAGCAATAAAAGAATAAATAAGAATATTATCTTTGAAATATGGGTAAAGAAAAATTAAAATTTATTGACCTTTTTTGTGGAATTGGGGGTTTCAGAGTCGCTTTTGAGGAAGCGTGTAAGGAGAATGATATTTTGTCTGAATGTGTGTTTTCATCTGATATTGACACTTCTTGTCAAGACTCCTATGAAGCTAATTTTGGAGAAAGACCAGAAGGAGATATTACACAAATTGATGAAAAAAACATTCCAGACCACGATATACTTTTTGCAGGTTTTCCATGCCAACCATTTAGCATAATTGGAAATATGAAAGGAATGAATGATACTAGAGGTACTTTATTCTTTGATATTGCGCGAATAATTAAAGAGAAAAGACCTAAAACTTTTATCTTAGAAAATGTAAAACAATTGGTAGGACACGATAGTGGTAAAACATTAAAAGTGATTTTACAGACTCTGAAAGAATTAGGTTATCACGTTCAATATAGTGTGCTTAACGCTTTGGATTTTGGATTGCCACAAAAAAGAGAAAGAGTTGTTATTGTAGGACATTATGAGTCTATACTTTTTTCTTATCCAAACCCAATAAGACCATATAAGCCACTAACTGAAATTCTTGAAAAGAGAGTAGAAAAAAAATATTTTGCCTCAGATTATATAAAAGATAAAAGAAAAGTTAGTCATAGATCATCATACTACCCTTCTATTTGGCACGAAAATAAATCTGGAAATATTTGTTCTTATCCTTTTTCTAGTGCTTTACGTTCAGGTGCTTCTCATAATTATTTATTAGTTAATGGAGAAAGAAGATTAACGCCACGAGAAATGTTTAGATTACAAGGTTTTCCTGACACATACAAAATAATAGTTAGTGATGCACAAGCAAAAAAACAAGCTGGAAATGCCGTTCCTGTTAATATGGTAAAAGCTGTGATTGAAAAACTTCTTCCTTTTATTTCTCTTAAACTTGACCAAACAGCAGTTCTTAGAGAATATGACTTAAAATATAATGCAAGTTAATGAGCAAAAGACAATTACCTAAATTAAGAACTGTTAATAAATCAGTTGCCGCTTTTCCCTTAAATCAATTTAATTCTGACTTTCCTTATATACTTGGACAAGAAATAGTTTACTTGTTAACAAGTAAAGGAAGACCTGACCTTGAAGGTTCTGAATGGGAGCAAATCTTTGCAATTTGTATCGGGGGCCGATTGGAAACCATCAAATGTTGGTTTGGATGATGTTGTAATGGGTAACACAACTTGGGGCGCAAAGACCGTAAAATCTACAGTTAAAGACTTTAAAAACATAAAAAAAGTTCGTCTAATTTCTGGTCGAAATTCTCCAGTCTATTCTTATGGAGGAACAATTGATACTTCTGCAGACCCTAATTCGGTTGGAGAGCAAGTTTTAGAAATTTGGAATGAAAGAGTTTCAGCAGTTAGAGAAAAGTTTAAGAATTTGAGAACAGTAGTTCTTGTAAAATCAAATGACCTATCACAAGTAGCCGTATTTGAGTTTGACACAATTAGGTATGACCATGAATTATATGATTTTATTTGGAATCCAAGAGGAAACCTTGAAGGTTTTGAAAAAGGAACAAAAAATAAAAAGTTTACTTGGCAAACTCACGGCTCGCAATTTACAATTCACGAACCTGTTCCAAAACATACACTGATTTTAACTATCAAACAACCAGAAAAACTAGATAAAGATAAAATACTTAAAGCAATTGGATTTGACAAATCTTGGATTACAATTGAACGATTATAAGGCTTGGTACAACCCCTCATAAAATTTATGCATACATTTAAACTAAATAACAAACCGACAAACATTCAATAAAAATATTGCATCAGCGGAAAAATCTTATAAAAACCGTTGAATGCCAATTAAATAAATGAAAACATTTGGAGATTTGAATCATTATTTAGATATTTGTCTAAATAACTAAATATATGAATTCTCTGTTCAAAGCTCTTAATGATGAAACTCGCAGGAAAATTGTCGAATTATTAAAAAAGAAAGATATGAATGCCGGAGAAATTGCAGAACAATTCAATATATCCAAGCCGAGTATTTCACATCATCTTGACATTTTAAAAAGAGCAGATTTAATAACAAGCGAGAAAAAAGGACAATTTGTAGAATACTCATTAAACACAAGCATTTTGGAAGATTTATTGAACTGGGTGTTAACACTAAAAAAATAAATAATGAACCTTAAAAAAGAATTACCACTAATTACAATTGTATTATTGCCATTTATTTATTTAACATATATCTGGAATCAATTACCCGAAAAAGTTCCTATGCATTGGAATATTAAAGGGGAAATAGACCGATATGGAGATAAAATAGAACTCATAATCATCCCCATCCTGTTACCTTTCCTTATGTACATAATTTTTTTAGTTGTTCCTAAAATCGATCCAAAAAACAAACTGCATAAGATGGGAAATAAACTTCAAACCTTAAAGGTTTTATTGACCACTTTTATGTCAATATTAGCACTATTTATAATTTATTCAGCCAAAAACCAATCCTTTACAAATCCAAATTATATCGTATTATTACTCGGAATATTATACATTATTCTTGGTAATTATTTTAAAACAATAAAAGCTAATTACTTCATTGGAATTAGAACACCTTGGACTCTTGAAAATGAAACAGTTTGGAAAGAAACACATAAATTAGGTGGAAAGATGTGGTTTGTAGGTGGAATTATTGTTATTTTATCGAGTTTGATTTTAGACAAACAGCCGAATTTTACAATATTTTTAATCATTACAGGAATAATTACTATCATACCAATTGTATATTCGTACATAATTTTTAAAAAGAAGAGCAGCATATAACAACAGTAGCTGTTGCACAAGCATAAAAAAGATTAAAAAATTAAATGAAATACTTCATTTTAAAGAGCTTTTGTTTTTTTATAATCCACAAACCGCACTACACTGCTGTTCCAACAAAATTTTCTAACCTATTTCCTGGCACAACTCAATTAAAACGCCATTGGCAGATTTTGGGTGCAAAAAAACAACCAATTTATTGTCGGCCCCTTTTTTGGGAATCTCGTTTAAAACTACAAATCCTTCTTTTTTTAATCGCATCACTTCGCTTAAAATATCATCAACGGCAAAAGCAATATGGTGAACGCCTTCCCCCTTTTTTTCAATAAATTTTGAAATAGGGCTATTTTCGTTGGTAGCTTCCAGCAATTCAACCTTGTTAGAACCCACCTGAAAAAAAGAAGTTTTTACGCCTTCGCTTTTAACTTCTTCGGTTTTGTAATGCGGTTTTCCAAAAAGCGCCGCAAATATTTCATTCGATTTTTCCAGGTCTTTTACGGCGATGCCAATGTGTTCAATTTTATTCATGGGTTTTATTCAGTTTGAAGGTTAAAGGTAACTTAAAATCATAAATCGACAAATCGTAATTCCAAACAATCGAAATTTGCGTTTAACCGCTAAATAAACGCAAAGAAAATACGCAAAGGGCAAGGTTTTACGCTAGGTTCGCCAGATGGCTAAAATCTTCTTTGTGCAACTTGGTGGCTCTCCTTGAAACTCCGCGCAATTAGAAGCTATTGCACAGAGATTCACAAAGAAAAAACACAAAGGTTCACAAAGGTTTAAATCACAATTTTGTTTTGGTTAACATTTGATTGCGCCAGACAAAATTCCTAATCCCGAGCTATCGGGACGTAAATCAATTTGCGTATTCTATGATAAAAAGCAAGAAGAAATTATAAAAAAACTCCGAACCAAAAAATTTAACCGCAAATTCCGCAAATAAAAACAGCAAAGCGCGCTAAAAAGTTTTAAGTCTTTTAAATTCTAATTTCATAAATCATCTTGCATATTCTATGATAAAAAGCAAGTAAAATATTAAAAACCAAATCCAGAATCTAAAGATTTCTTCTTCTAAAATCGTAAATCTTAATCCCGATAGCTATCGGGACGTAAATCAATTTGCGTTAGGGATTGAAGTGGAAAACCTTTTTGATTCGCCTTTTGGCGAAGAAAAAAGTTTGGAACGAAAAGCCCGACCCCCGCCTTTTCGGCGGGGGAAACGCCCACCAAAAAGTCGGGCAGGCCCACCAAAAAGTCGGGCAGGCCCACCAAAAAGGCGGGCAGGCCCACCAAAAAAGGCGGAATCCCAAAATTATTTTTGGTAAAATTACGGGTATTTATGGAATTTAGCTTTCATTTTACAGTTAAATTTAACAATCCACAATAAATTGATTGCAGTAAAAAAATAAGACTAAAAAAAGGACAGGGGTTTATTCCATGTCCTTTTTTTAGCCAAATAATATTCTATAACAAGTTAAAGAATTTAAATTTTTTTGTCATTTTATCTTGACAATCATTAATGATTATAATATAATGATTAAAAGTAAAATGATAATAATGGCGCCAACTGAAATATAAATACCATTTCCGGAAGATCTTATTTCTGATTTAATTGCACGAACTTCTTTGCGAAGTTCTTTTTTTTCTGAACGATCTAATTCTGATTTGTCCATATCTTTAATTTCTTCCAAACGATTAAGCATCACTTGAATTTCTGCAGGGATTTCTGTAGTGGTTTTTGCAGGATTTTTTTCAGAAGCGCTAACTGTTGTAAATGCACCTAATGATAACATCATTATCATTAAATAAAGCCTTGTTTTTTTCATTTTGTTGCTGTTTAAAATTGTTAAATTAGTTATACATGTAAATATGCAACATATTATGCCTTTTAAAGTTACATATTTTTTTTTAAAATTTACATAATTCACACATAAAGATAATAAAAAAATGACAGGGTTTTGCCCTGTCATTTTTCATTTCAATCAATCTTCTATAATACTTCTATAATAAATTACAGAATTTATTTTTGTGGTACAACGTCAATAATAACGGTACGGTTATAAGATCTTTCTTCAGGAAGTTTATTTCCAAAAGGAGCTGCACTTTCATTTTCGCCCGATCCGCTAACTTCAAATGTAACACCAGTGGTGCCTAATTTAGCCACACTATTTTGTAAAGTGGTTTTAACATCATTGGCTCTTTTTACAGACAATGTTTGGTTATAAGCTTCCTCACCAATAACATCGGTATGCCCGTGAATGATCACTTTTGCGTTGGCAGGAATTTTAGGGGCCACAACTTCTGAAAGATATTTGTTGTACATCGCTATCGCTTTTGCATCATCAAATTCGTAAATAATGCTGAATCTCATTCCTTCTTCAACTTTAGATGGTGTCCAGGCTACAATGTGTACAGTAGATTCTTTAGTTACAATTTCGCCGGTTTTGTTTGTGCCGATCATTTTTACGTTGTAATCTCCTTCAGGACTTGTGCCTAAAATTGTGTTTCCGGAAATACGCACTTCTTCTTGAGTGTATGGGCCATAATTTTGTACAATGCCATCTTCATCTGTAATTTCCATTTGCCAAGTGCTGAATGCTTCATCAGCTCCGTCAACTTTAAAAGTAACGTAACTTTCAATTGGTGCTTCAGGCACTTTAATAATTTTTACTGGTTTCAACGGCGCATCTGGACCACTTTGGAATTCCATTAACAAAGCTGGAGATTTGCTTTCAACAGATACCCTGCGGTCACCTTCTCTCAACAATGCCAATTCACGTGTTCCTCCTGGCTTCTCTTCTGCAATTTTTGGTTTGTTTCTTCCTTCAATGGCAATTCTTGTCGCCTCAATTGCGAATACGTCAACCAAATATTTTTTAACAGATTCTGCCATTATTTTTCCTTCTGCAGGGCCATTTTCCGATGATCCAACCAAAACAATTGTTGAGGTAGGATTTTTTCCCATACGGTCACCAAGAATATTTAAAATATTGTAATAAACCGTCATTTCACGTTTTGAACGACCTGCCAATTCTATATTGGGTGCAAACACTTCGACTTGATCTTCTTTAAAGTCTTTTACCTGATCTTTGTTCAACAACACATAACGTTTTGAAATATCTGTAGATTCTTTATCAAAATAGATATAGTTACGCAATGGGAATGTTTCGGTTACCCTTATTTCTCCGGGAACGTTTAAAGGAGCATTTACCGAAAATTCAACTTCCGGAATTACAGCTACCACTTCTTCAACTTGTAAAATTTTATGGCCGCTACCAATTTTTAGCACAACACCCGCTCTTATAGTAGTTACATTCCAGGTTTCTATGGAACGTGGATCTTGCCCAAAATAAGGATGATAAGCTACAAAAGGCGAAAGCACCAATTGTGTTTTGCTGGTTGCTTTTGACAATTGCATATCGTACCCCATTCCAATTTGTGCAGAGATAATTGTTTTTTCCACCTCGCTAAAATCACCTTTAACATCTGCTGGCGCAACCTGATTGGGGAAAGCTGGATTTATTCCTTGTTTATAAGTAAATGCTTTGTCTTGGTTGAAAGCAAATCTTGGTCCGCCATACAAATAGAAATTTCCTTTAGTTGGCGCAAAACGCAAACTTGGTTCTACAGTAATATAGCTTAAGTCGGTTGACAAGTCGGCCGGACAATCACAATCTGTTAATTGTTGATCGAAATCACCTTTACGGCTGTCTAATCCGGCTTGTATAATAAATCCGAATCTTGTGTCGGGTTTATGAAATTCTATGCTAGGCGCAAGAAACAAACCGATACCATCACCTTTATGAAAAGTGGTAGCAGGCGTGAAAGCTGCATTCAACTGTTGAGTTGAGCCATCATAGAAATTAAAGTTCGCTCCGCCGGCAATACCAAAGTACCAAGAAGGTTTTGAGTATTCAACTTCTTGTGCTTGAAGCGGGGATTGAATCCCTGTTATCATCAAAGCACCTACAATAAGGCCTTTTAACGTTAGTTTAAAGGAACTGGCAAAGCCGAATCCTTTTTTTAAATTAGTTTTATTTTTCATTTTTTTATGAATTAGATTTTATCAAATGTGATTAAGATTAAAATATTCCCCCCGAAGGGGGAACATCTAAATTTTATTAAGGTTTAACAACACTGTTTGAGTTTAATGTTACCGCTGTTTGCGCCAATAACCTACCTTTAATGGTTGCTCCTGTATTCAAGGAAATCAAAGTTTTAGATAAGATATTTCCTTGGAATTGAACAGTTGTTCCAAGCACAGCGCCTGAACCTGCAACCAACCAGTAAATATTTTCAGCTTTTGCGCCATTTGCTAAAGTAATAATAGCGCCATCTGCTACAGTAAGGTCTTGGGCAATTTGGAATACGAACATCGCGCAATCATCACCGCCACCATCTAAGGTAATTCCATTTGTTATTGATAGTCCTGTTCCCCATTTGTAAACACCTGCAGCCAAAGTTTGGCCATTAAGGTTTCCAGACATCAGTTCAGTTGTGCCTGCAGCCAATCCATTTCCTGTGGTAAACGCAGTATGCATGTTATTTATAGCTGTGTTTAGGTTAGCAGGCGTTGGAGATGCATAACTTGGTGCGTAAATTTTACCTGTTACCAAACTTGAGGTAGAGTATGCAGCGCCTGCCGTAAGATTTAATGCAAATCCTGTTATATAGGTTGCTTCTGCAGGAAATATTCTCATATCGCCAGTAACTGAAGTTGTTACTGTTGTTGAAATTCAAGATTC
>DAIQBF010000119.1:0-9158 GCA_036781305.1 Lutibacter sp. | reverse complement strand
TACCCAATAAAAGGACCCGTCTTTTGCCTTATTCCTAATTTCTCCTTTCCATGTTTTCCCATTGTTTATTGTAACCCATAAATCTCGAAAAAATTCTTTTGAATGAAATCCGGAATTTATGATTCGGTGATCTTGGCCGATTAATTCATTGCGTTGGTATTTTGAAATTTTACAAAAATTATCATTTGCATAATTGATAATTCCTCTTTGATCGGTAATGGCAACGATGCTGGATTCATTCAATGCAATTTTATAATCGGTAACTTCTTTTAGGGTTTCATGCAACCTTTCTTCATTTTCTTTACGTTTCGTAACATCTATCCAATAACCCAAAAGTTCGGTAGGATTGCCATTTTTATCTTTAACTAATAAAAATTCATTGTACATCCATGCATAGGTTCCGTCATTTAATAAAAATCGATATTCATTGGTGTGTTTTCCTGTTTCATACAAATGAGGATGATCAGCGAATACCCGTTCAACATCATCAGGGTGAATTTTACTCATCCAAAAATTGGAGTCTTCCAAGAATTGTTTGGCCTCGTAACCCACCATTTGTTTGACGTTATCACCAATATAAGTTGCTTTAAACGGAGGTTCTGTTGATGAAGTATAAATTACGACAGGCGAGGAAGTTAGCAGGTATTCAAGTCTGTTTTTTGTTTGTTGGAGCTCTAAAGTTTTTTCATGGACAATAACTTCTAAATTTTCATTTAAATTTTTAATTTTTTCTTCCGCTTTTTTACGCTCGGTAATATCTTGATTTGTACCAAAAATCCTTACTGGGTTATCATTTACAAATTCTGCGTTTACAATATTATCAACCCAAATAATGTTTCCGTTTTTTTGTACATATCTTAACTCAAGTTCGAAGGGTTGTTTCTCGGTAATAATTCTATTCATTCCCTCATCAATTAAATGAAGGTCGTCCGGATGAATATGTTTGCGGTATGTTTCATAAGTTGGTTCAATTTCAGAAAGCCCATAACCGAAAAAATGAAACATGTTATCCGACCAATTTGTTTTGTTGGTTACGGTATTATATTCCCAATAACCATATTTTCCAATAACCTGAGCTTCTTTAAGAGATTTCTCACTTTTTAGAAGTTCACTCTCAACAAGTTTGCGTTCAGTGATATCCTCAACAGTTCCTTCATAAAATAGTGTTTCTCCATTTTTTCCATACATTACCCGTGCATTTTCCCGAACAGAAATAACTTTTCCGGTTTGTGTTTCCCAACTTTCTTCCAAGCCTTTTACAAACCCATCTCTTTCAATCATTTCCATAAACTGTTGACGTGAGACAGAAGATTGGTCGCTATAGCCTTCTTTTTTCAAATTGCGTTTTTGCAATTCGATTAATGAATCATATTCAAGCATTTTTAATAAGGCCGGATTGGCGTTTAAAATAGTGCCATCGGGTTTTGTTTGGTAAATTCCCAAAGGGGAATTCTCAAATAAACTTTTATATTGTTCACGGCTTAAATGCAATTTTTCCTCTGCCAGTTTGCGCTCTGTGATGTCACTAATAGTTCCTGTCATTCTTACTGGATTGTTTTGGCTGTCAAATTCTAGTTTTCCAAAACTTTGTACCCAACGTTCTTCTGCAGAATTGTGTTTAATTATTTTATATTCTTTATTAAAAGGTTGCCTTTTATTTATTGCTGTGTTTTTTAGGTAATCTGCGATCTGATCTTTATAATCGGGGTGTGTAAGCGCTCTCCAGTCTTCTAAAGACCTGATGTAACCTTTGTTTACCCCGCAAATTTTATCAAGTATTTCAGAATTTTCCCAAACACCTGTGATTAAATCAAATGAATAACTTCCTAAGCCGGCGATTTCTTGTGACTCACTAAGCAATTTTTCGCTCTTATTTAGTTCTGATGTTAACCGTTGAGCTATAAGCCTGGCTTTATCATTGGTATATACCAATGATCTGATAAATAAAAACAGTAAAATGCTGATGATTACACCACTTAAAAGTACAATCCAAGCAGGAATATAATCTGTGATAATGTTCCCGGGGCGGTGAAATTCAAGCAACCATTGATGTCCGTTAAATGCAACCAGAATTTGATCTGAAAACCGAATATTTTCTGAAGCACTTTGCTCATGATGTGATTCAAACAATATGGATTGAGGTGAATTTTCAGTTCCATCAAAAATATGAAGGAACAATTTTTTGTTGGTGCGAGAATCCCATTCATCCATAATCCCCTCCATAAAGTCATTCATGCGGTAAGGACTATAAACCCAGCCGATAATAGCATTCTGGCGTTGTTCCATAGTTTTTGTTGCCGCTCCTTTTCGATATACGGGAACATACATTAAATTTCCCGTCTGAACATCTGTTTTTGTTTCCTGAACTAAATGAACTTTTCCCGAAAGGGCTGCCACATCCATATCTCGTGCACGTTCCATGGCTTCCCTGCGCACAGGTTCGGTCATCATATCATAGCCAAATGCACGAAGATTTCGGCCAGAAAACGGTTCGAGATAAATAACGGAAGTATAAGTATTGCGTTTGTAGTTGGGTTTTACCCTATAATCAGGAAAACCTTCCTCCTTTATTTTAAGAAGATGTTCTTCTAATTTATTTTCAGGAATTATTAATGAAAATCCTATTCCCTGAGTGCCAGGTAAATTATCGTGTACTTTAGAGTTTTCAATAAAATCTTTCCATTGTTTTCGAGTTATCGTATCTGCAACAGTAAAAAAAGCAGCGCTGCTTTGGAGTATTTGCGCATGCGCATGCAATCGTGCAACTACTTTGTCACTTAACTCTTTTGATTCAAACTTAAATTCGGTTTCAGCTATTTTATCTATATTCGATTTAATGTGGAATGCGATATACAGCGTAACAAGCAAACCTACCGACAGAAATAGCCATGACCGCCAATTTTTTTTATTCTTCATAATTAAATTAGGCTGCTAATAGTTATCCATAAAGTAAAAAATGATAATTATGGCTATTGTTGCAACGTGGGGATTTAAAGATTTATTTTTTTATTTGATATGGGTTTATAAATTTTTATCTAAAGTAATCATAAAAATTTAATAATTTAAAATCATTCTAAGTAATATTTTTTGATGGCAGCGGTTAATATATAATAAAACACATTTTTTGGAGGTGGGAGCTTGTAATGAGTTACGTATTTAATGTACTCTTATTCTATGTTTTATCCCGTTGGGTGCAAGTAATTTTTGACGATAACTTTTCGTCAGTTCGATTGATTTTCGATAGAAAATTGTAACATGAACCATTTTTCATATAAAAATTAATTCCAATCAAAACGCACAATGCCGTCTTCATCAATTTCTGTTAATTTTATAGGGTGTAGTGTATTTTCCAATTCCGGATTCCAAGGTGTTTTTACTTTGACGTAATTTTCTGTAAATCCGTGAATAAATCCGTCTTTATTCTCACTTTCAAACAATACGGTTAAATTATTTCCCAACTGACTTTCATAAAAAGCCCTGCGCTTTTTAACGGACAAGCCCCGTAACATTTTGCTGCGTTTGTTTCTAACATTTTGAGGCACAACGCCGTCCATTTCAACGGCTTCTGTATTTGGCCTTTCTGAATAGGTAAATACATGCAAATAGGAAATATCCAATTCGTTTAAATAGTTGTAGGTTTCCAGAAATAATTCATCTGTTTCTCCCGGAAAACCAATGATAACATCAACCCCAATACACGCATTTGGCATTTTGCTTTTGATGGCTTCAACGCGGTTTGTGTAAGTATCCCTCAAATAACGGCGTTTCATTAATTTAAGCAAAGCATCGCTGCCGCTTTGCAGCGGAATATGAAAGTGCGGCACAAAACTTCTGGATTCAGCCACAAAATCGATGGTTTCTTGTTGAAGTAAATTGGGTTCTATGGATGAAATCCTGAAACGATGGATGCCTTCAACAGTATCCAAGGCTTTCACCAAATCAAAAAAGGTATGTTCATGTTTTTTGTTTCCTAATTCACCCTTCCCGTAATCCCCAATATTTACGCCTGTCAGCACAATTTCTTTAATGCCTTTTTCTGAAATTTCTCTGGCGTTTTCCAATACGTTTTCCAAAGTATCGCTTCTGGAAATCCCCCTTGCCAGCGGAATGGTGCAATAAGTGCATTTATAATCGCAGCCGTCCTGCACTTTTAAAAAGGCGCGTGTTCTGTCGCCAAAAGAGTAGGAGCCCACGTAAAAATTGGCATCTTCAATTTCACAGGAATGCACTTCACCCATGTCATTTTTAGAAAGATCGTTGATATAATTGGTTACTTTAAATTTTTCGGTGGCGCCCAAAACCAAATCCACGCCATCAACGGCCGCCAATGCTGAAGGTTTTAATTGTGCATAACAGCCAATGGCAATTAAAAACGCTTTTTCGTTTAATTTTAAAGCGGATTTAACGATGGTTTTAAACCTTTTATCGGCATTTTCTGTTACGGAACAGGTGTTAATTACGTATATATCAGCCACTTCTTCAAACCCAACACGTTCAAAACCTTCATGCTGAAAGCTTCTGGCAATGGTGGAAGTTTCAGAAAAATTAAGTTTACACCCCAATGTGTAAAATGCGACTTTTTTTTGTGCGCTCATTCTTGTACATTTATCGGATGCAAAAGTAATGAAATTTATTTTTATGACAATGATTGCGAAAACGCCAAAACCACCTTATTACGCCGTAGTTTTTACCTCGATTAGAACGGAAGACGACTTAAAATACAATGAAATGGCCGATAAAATGCTCGAACTGGCCGAAAAACAAGAAGGTTTTTTGGGGGTAGAATCGGCAAGAAATGAACTGGGGATTACGGTGAGTTATTGGGAAAGTTTGGAGGCCATAAAAAAATGGAAATCGCATACAGAACATACCGAAGCAAGGGAAAAGGGGAGAAGTATTTGGTATAAAGCGTTTAAAGTTAGAATTTGTAAAGTGGAACATGAGTATGGTTTTGAGAAATAGGTTGACAGTTTTAAGTTTTAAGTTGTTGGTTTTTAGTTGTAAATTATTGGTTGTGGGTTGCTTGTTGGTTTCCTGTTCCTCAAAAAAGAAAAAACATGAGGAGAATTCGGTATTCAGGTACAATGAGCACGCAAATATTACCACTTTAGATCCTGCTTTTTCAAAAGATTTACGAACTATTTGGGTGACCAATCAATTGTTTAATGGCTTGGTGCAATTGGATGACAGTTTACATGTGCAACCTGATATTGCGCATTCATGGACGATTTCTGAGGATGGGAAATTGTATTCATTCAATTTAAAAAAGGGCATAAAATTTCACAGACATATTTTATTCGGCAAAGATTCCACAAGATCAGTTGTGGCAAGTGATTTTGAATACAGCTTTAACCGATTGCTGGATCCAAAAGTTTCCTCTCCCGGAAAATGGGTGCTGGATTTTGTTGAAAAATTTGAAGCAAAAAACGACAGCACTTTCGCCATCCGGTTAAAGCAGCCTTTTCCTCCTTTTTTAAGTTTGTTGGGAATGAAATATTGTTCGGTGGTTCCTTTTGAGGCGGTGGCCTATTTTGGAGATACCTTTAGGGCCAATCCGATAGGAACGGGGCCTTTCCAATTTAAATTGTGGGTTGAAAATACCAAATTGGTTTTTCGTAAAAATAAGGACTATCATGAAAAAGATGAAAACGGAATTAATCTTCCTTATTTAGAGGCTGTAGCAATCACTTTTTTACCCGACAAGCAGAGTGAATTTTTGCAATTTATTCAGGGAAATATCGATTTTATGAGCAGTATCGACGCTTCTTATAAAGATGATTTACTAACTTCAAATGGTCAGCTTAAGGAACATTACAAAAATCAGATTGATATGGTTTCCGGCCCTTATTTAAATACCGAATATTTGGGTATTTACGTAGATGCCGCTGAAAAAGAAGTTCATTCCATAAAAATACGGAAAGCAATCAACTATGGTTTTGATCGCGTAAAAATGATTAAATATTTGCGAAATGGTATTGGAACACCTGCCATAAACGGATTTATCCCCAAAGGTTTGCCCTCATTCAATTATATGGAAGGCTATACTTATCAGCCTGAAAAGGCAAAGGAATTGGTGCAATCGTATATAAAAGAAACCGGAAATTTAAATCCGTCCATCACCATTAGCACAAACAGTCAATATTTGGATTTGTGTGAATATATCCAACGTGAATTAGAGCGAACAGGATTGCATGTGACTGTTGATGTCATGCCGCCTTCAACCTTAAGGCAAACAAAAGTAAACGGACAGCTGAGTATATTTAGGGGCAGTTGGGTTGCCGATTATCCGGATGCCGAGAATTACCTTTTTATATTTCACAGTAAAAATTTCTCGCCCAATGGTCCAAATTACACCCATTACAGTTCAAAGGAATTTGATGCGCTTTATGAAAAGGCAATTAAAACAACCAACAATCAAAAACGATATCTTATGTATCAAAAAATGGACAGTTTAATCATGGCGTCTGCGGTTGTAGTTCCTTTATATTATGATGAAGTTGTTCGGTTCTCACAAAAAAATGTGAAAGGTCTGGGAATTAATCCCACCAATCTATTGAATTTGAAAAGGGTAAAAAAAGACTAAAGTTGAAAGCCGGAAGCCGGAAGTCGGAAGTCCGAAGACGGAAGTCCGAAGACGGAAGTTCAGATCAACTCTCCTCTAGAGAAGCCTGTCCCGATTTTCCAGCGGGAAGGCTAAGGGTGTGTAAAACTGGATTCTCTTTAATAATTAACAAATCAACACCTCACTGCCTGCAGGCAGGTTCAACAATCAAAATTCCCTTGACCCCACGACAGCATCCCGATAGCTGTAGAGACCGCACAACCAAAGCATTAAACCAAAAAACATGTTAAATAATTTTTTATTACGTGAATAATTTTTAATTTTGTACGTAGATCAAATTATAATGAGCACGAAACTAACATTGAACATCGACGAAAAAGTCATTGAAAAGGCTAAATCCTATGCAAAAAACAATAGTGTTAGTCTTTCAAAACTAATTGAGAATTATTTGTTGTCTTTAACCAAACAGAAAACGGAAAAAATAAAAGTAAGTCCGCTTGTCGAAAGTTTGACAGGGGTTATTTCTCTAGAAGGCAATGACTATAAAAAAGATTATGTTGATTATCTAGCTAAAAAATATTCTTAATGGATAAAATATTGGTTGATACGAACATTGTCATAGACTTACTGTCTAAACGAGAACTATTTTATGAAGAAGCACAGGAATTATTTACTTTGGCCGACCATAAGAAAATAAAACTCTATATATCTTCCCTTACAGTTGCCAATACACACTATTTGTTGGCAAGAAATCATAAGTTAGATGAAGCAAGAAAAATTCTTATAAAGTTTAAAGTATTGGCAGCAATTTTACCTTTAGATGACAAAATTATAGAATTGGCCCTGGTTTCCGATTTTAAAGATTTTGAAGATGCCATTCAATTCCATACAGCATTGGAAAATGATTTGGATATTATCGTAACGCGAAATAAAAAGGATTTCAAAAAATCAATGCTTCCGGTTTTCACGGCTAAAGAGTATTTGCTAAAGCATAAAAGTTAAGGTCGGAAGACCGAAGACGGAAGTTCGAAGACGGAAGACGGAAGACCGAAGATGGAAGATGGAAGACGGAAGTCCGAAGACCGAAGACGGAAGTTCAAGTTCAGATCAACTCCCCTCTAGAGAAGCCTGTCCCGCTTTTCCAGCGGGAGGGTAAGGGGTGTGTAAAACAGGCAATCATGTAATAACAACCGCATATCCTCTAAAAAATGAAACAAAGACCAATAAAATTATCGCTCAGTGGCCAATTTTTGGTGCTGAGAATAGTTTTGTAAAAAGAGAACTTTTAAATAAGGTAAAATTCAATATGGCGTTGGAATTCGGTTATGGAGAAGACGGTGATTTTGTCAGGCGATTGCGAAACCTAGGTTATGATGTGTTGTATTTTTCTGAGCCACAGATTCTGCAATTAAAACACCAATGGGTGGTTTTAGGGCAAAACCAGTTTTGGCCTGGCATAGTGATCCCGTTCAGCCCAAACCATCGCCAACCATAATGTTATATCAAATTTTACATCATACACAGGAACAAATTTTAGGCTATAAAACCGTTTTATTCTTTAAATATTACAAGCATCAAAAGATAAAAAATCCGAGAGTTATTTTATAAATTTCAGAAAACAATGGAAAAGAAGTATTTTTTGGCCCAATGAATTAAGAAATATTTAATTTTAGGCATTTTAGGCACTTATTTATTTAACTTCTCAGCCAAACAAGGTGAGGTGTAAGATTCCTTACATTTTGCAAGATCTTCCGGTGTTCCCTGAAAAATAAGCTCACCGCCCAATTTTCCGCCTTCTTTGCCCAAATCGATAATGTAGTCGGCGCATTTTATCAAATCGATATTGTGTTCTATCACAATAATGGAATGGCCGTTTTCAATTAGGGCATTAAATGATTTCAGCAGCTTTTTAATGTCGTGAAAATGCAACCCGGTTGTAGGTTCATCAAAAATAAAAAGTGATTTTTCCTGACGGGTTCCTTTTACTAAAAAAGAAGCCAGTTTAATGCGCTGCGCTTCACCGCCCGAAAGTGTAGAAGAAGATTGTCCCAAAGTGACATAGCCCAATCCAACATCCTGCAACGGTTTTAATTTTTTGGCAATTTTTGTTTCTTTGTGTTTGGTGAAAAAGGTTACGGCATCATCAATGGTGCAGTTTAGCACGTCGTTTATGGATTTCCCCTGAAAAGTTACCTGCAGCACTTCTTTTTTAAATCGTTTTCCTTTACAGGCTTCACATTCCAAATGCACATCGGCCATAAATTGCATTTCTATGGTTACTTCGCCGTCGCCTTTGCAAACTTCGCACCTTCCGCCTTCCACATTAAAAGAAAAATGTTTTGGCTGGTAGTTTCTTATTTTCGATAATTTTTCTGAAGCAAATAAAGCTCTTATGTCATCAAAAGCTTTTACGTAAGTTACCGGATTTGAGCGACTTGAGCGCCCAATCGGATTTTGATTGATAAACTCAATGTTTTCGAGGGTATTTACGTCACCTTTTAACTCGGTAAACTGTCCCACTTTTTCCCCATAACCGCCCAATTGTTTTTGAATGGCAGGATACAGTATTTTGCTTACCAGCGTACTTTTTCCGCTT
>DAIQBF010000118.1:0-9269 GCA_036781305.1 Lutibacter sp. | reverse complement strand
AAGGAGCTGCTGGATGTGCATGTGGAATCCATGAGTGCAATGATATAAAACCTGCTTTTATAAAAAATAAAATAAAAAAGAGCAAGAACAGCCATGCGTTATAATTTGTTCCAAAATAGTCACTTATGGCCAAGAAATCAAACGAGCCTTCGGCGAAATATACCCCAATGAAAGCCACAGTTAAAAAAGCGACGCCAATGTGCATTTGCACCATATAATTGATGCCCGCTTTTAATGTTTCCTTTTTTTCGTGTTCAAAAATCACTAAAAACAAAGAGGATAAGGACATTATTTCCCAGGCAATAAGAAACGCCAAACTATGCTGTAACATGCAAACCCAAAGCATTGAGGTTTGAAAAATTAGAAAAAGCGTCCAGTGCAGGGAAAGATTTGCTTTTTGCCCTTCGTATGGTTTCATATAACCAATGCCGTAAAAAGCGCCATTTATACAAGTTAAATTAATAATTAATATAAACCAGGCTGATAAAGCATCTATTCGTATGGGAATTTCACCGAAAAATGCCGATCCGGCCAATGAAATGTCCATTGGATTGCCCAAAAGCGCATTTATGGCAGGAATGGATGTTGATGTCGCCACCAATAGCACAAAAAGAAAATTAACGAAAGCTTTTATTCTTGAAGGTAAAAGTGGAATGGTAATAATTCCTATGCCCGAAATAATTGCTGATAAAACGATCAGCCAAAAATTATCCATATTAATGAGATGCCTTAATTTTAAAATCCTTTAGGGTTCTTTTTAAGATGTAAAGATCCCATAACACCATCAAATTTACGCAAACATTTCCTCCATTGACGGAAGTATTTTATTGAAGTTGTATTAAAATAGGAAAAGTGGAAATTTGATGCCACGAAATTAGTGATTTATTTCCGAAAAAGACAGTACTATCGCTATTTTTATATCAAAGCAATCATTAAAAAGCGGAAGGCAAAATACAAAAGTCCAAAATCCAATAATTTGGGAAGCCGAAACCCCAAAATAGCAAGGGCTAAAATTTTCAATTGAAAACACAATCCAATAAATTAGTTATATTATGCTTACATAAAATACTTAAATTCGACTTTGACATTTCAATCAACAAGCAATATGAATAATTTAGTTTGTCAGCATAAACTAATAAACCACATTTGCATTATAATTAAAACCTAAAATAAGATGTGTGGAATAGTTTGTGCGTTTGACTTAAAAGAGAAGGCAGACTTGTTGAGACCTCAAATATTAGAGATGTCTAAAAAAATTCGTCATCGCGGTCCGGATTGGAGCGGAATTTATTCTGATGATAAAGCAATATTGTCTCATGAAAGGCTTTCAATTGTTGACCCGGCTTCTGGGAAACAACCGTTATTTAGTGAAGACCAAAAATTGATATTGTCTGCAAATGGCGAAATTTATAATCATAGAGCGTTACGCAAACAATTTGAAGGGAAATATAACTTTCAGACAGAATCGGATTGTGAAGTGATTTTGGCTTTATATAAAGAAAAAGGAACTGGTTTTATTGATGAAATGAATGGTATTTTTGCATTTGCTTTATATGATGCGGAAAAAGATGAATATTTTATTGCCCGTGACCATATGGGAATTATTCCTTTATATATGGGATGGGACGCTAATGGAACCTTTTACGTGGCTTCTGAATTAAAAGCCTTGGAAGGCGTTTGCACTAAGATTGAATTATTTCCTCCCGGGCACTTTCTATCGAGTAGAGATGGGGAATTAACCAAGTGGTACAGCCGGGATTGGATGGATTATGAGGCAGTAAAAGACAACCAAACAAGTATTGATGAGGTTCACGATGCTTTGGAGGCTGCGGTTCACCGTCAATTAATGTCCGATGTGCCTTATGGCGTTTTGCTTTCTGGTGGTTTAGATTCTTCCGTAACTTCAGCTATTGCAAAAAAATATGCGGAGAAAAGAATAGAATCTGACGATACCCAAGCGGCTTGGTGGCCACAATTGCATTCGTTTTCTGTTGGATTGGAAGGTTCGCCAGATTTGGCGGCAGCACGTTTGGTGGCAGATCATATTGGCACGGTTCACCACGAAATAAAATTTACCATTCAGGAAGGGTTGGATGCCATTCGCGATGTTGTTTACAATTTGGAAACTTATGATATTACAACCATTCGTGCCTCAACACCTATGTATTTGATGGCTCGAGTAATCAAATCTATGGGCGTAAAAATGGTGCTTTCCGGCGAAGGTGCCGATGAGTTGTTTGGTGGCTATTTGTACTTTCATAAAGCGCCAAATAAAAAGGATTTTCACGAAGAAACGGTTCGTAAATTGAGTAAATTGCATATGTACGACTGTTTAAGGGCAAACAAGAGTTTGGCTGCTTGGGGAATTGAAGGTCGCGTACCGTTTTTGGACAAGGAATTTATGGATGTGGCGATGCGAATTAACCCACAAGACAAAATGATCAACGGCGAGCGCATGGAAAAATGGGTGGTGCGTAAAGCTTTTGAAAGTTACTTGCCGGCAAGCGTAGCTTGGAGACAAAAAGAGCAATTTTCTGACGGTGTTGGGTACAGTTGGATTGATACCTTGAAACAGGTGGTGGCCGAAGAAGTTACCGATGAACAACTGGCAAACGCCAAATACAGATTCCCTTTGCAAACCCCAACAAACAAGGAAGAATTTTATTATCGTTCTATTTTTCAGGAGCATTTTCCTTCAGATGCCGCAGCGCTTTGTGTGCCGCAAGAAGCGTCGGTTGCCTGCAGCACTAAAATTGCGCTGGAATGGGATGCAAGTTTTAAAAATATGAACGATCCATCTGGTCGGGCAGTGGCGAATGTGCATTCTGATGCCTATAAAAAAATAGCGTAAATTAAATATTTGAATTGGTGTTAATAATCAGTGCCTAAGGTTTGGAGTGCCTAAATTGCCTAAAGTTAAATAGTTTTCAATTTTACTGGTGAAAATTACATAATAAATATTCAACTATTTCAAACAAACTGTTTATTAAAAGTCAAATCACGCTGTTTTGGTCAATAAAAGTTCATTTTTATTTTAACTTTAAGTACTTCAAACTTTAGGCACTTTAATTACTGATTAGTTACGAATTAGTTAAGAATCTGGCGAAAGCCAGATTTTTTTGTTTAAAATAGCTTATGGAAGATCGTTCTTAACAAAAAATCTTACTTTTGTTGTGAAGTTTATATTCAAAAAAATACAAAATGCTATCAAAAGAAACACTTCCAATACTGATTCCCACCCTAAAACAATATTTCGGTTACGACAGTTTTCGTAACCAACAACAAGAAATTATAGCATCGGTACTTTCAAAAAAAGACAATTTGGTGATTATGCCCACTGGTGGCGGAAAATCCGTTTGTTTTCAATTGCCGGCGTTGTTATTTAACGGAATTACCTTGGTAATTTCGCCTTTAATCGCCTTGATGAAGGATCAGGTGGATGGTTTAACCGCAAACGGAATTCCCGCTGCTTTTTTTAACAGCAGCCAGTTAAGTGCCGCCCAAAACGGGATTTTTGACAAAGTCATTAATTCAGAAATAAAACTGCTGTATGTGGCTCCCGAGAGTTTGGGCTTGCTTTCAAATATTCTAAATGAAAAATACATAAGCTGCATTGCCATTGATGAAGCGCACTGTATTTCATCATGGGGACACGATTTTCGTCCGTCTTATCAGCAGTTGGGATTTTTAAAACAAACCTTGCCAAATACGCCGATTATTGCGCTAACCGCAACTGCCGATAAAGCGACTCGGCAAGACATTGTGGACCAATTAAATATGCCGAATGCAGCACAATTTTTAACTTCTTTCGATCGGAAAAATATTGAATTGGAAGTGCGACCAGCCAATGACCGTGTTTCACAAATCATTAAATTCATCAATAAAAAGCCCAATGAAGCCGGAATTATTTATTGCTTAAGCCGAAAATCGACCGAGCAATTGGCACTAAAATTACAACAAAACGGCATAAAAGCATTGCCTTACCATGCGGGTTTGAGTTTTGAGGAAAGAACAAAAACCCAAGAGGGTTTTCTCTTCGACAAAACGCAAATAATATGCGCCACCATCGCCTTTGGAATGGGTATAGACAAGTCCAATGTACGTTGGGTTATTCATTACAATATGCCCAAAAATATTGAAGGTTATTATCAGGAAATCGGGCGTTGTGGACGGGATGGCTTAAAAGCGAATGCCATTTTGTTTCACAGTTATGCCGATGTGATTCAGCTCCGAAATTTTGCAGAAGGCACTTCAAACGAAGAAGTGCAATTGGCCAAATTGGAACGCATGAAGCAATTTTCTGAGGCAACAACATGCAGGAGAAAAATATTGTTAAGTTATTTCGGAGAATTATTATCCGAAAACTGCGGAAATTGCGATGTGTGTAAAAATCCGCCCCAGTTTTTCGACGGGACTATTATCGCCCAAAAGGCACTTTCTGTAATTACGCGTTTAAAGGAATCGGAAGCTATTGGCGTAATCATCGATGTTTTAAGAGGCGCAAAAAACGCCACGATTGTTGATAAAGGTTATGATAAACTTAAATCCCACGGTGTTGGGAAGGACATTTCTTGGCATGATTGGCAGCAATATATCATTCAATTGATCAATCAAGGATTTTGTGAAATTGCTTTTCATAAAAACAACGCTTTGCAGCTCACGACTTTTTCACAAAAAGTATTGTTTGAAAAAAAAATGGTTCATTTAACAAAACCGATTGCATTCAAAGAACAAGCAGTTGTTCAAAAGGAAATAAAAGCAACAAAAGCCAGAAAAGATTCTTTATTCGAACGTTTGCGAAAGCTTCGTTATAAAATTTCTTTGGAAGAAAATATCCCTGCATACTTGGTGTTTAATGATGCGACCTTAAAAGAAATGGAAGGGGTCAGACCGATGAGCGAATCTGAATTTATGGAAATAAGCGGCGTTGGACAACGAAAATTAGAAGTTTATGGAGCTGAATTTATTGCGGAAATTATTTCATTTATGGATGGAAAAACACCAAAGAAGAAAAAAGGGGATACGTATAAAGTTACTTTTGAATTGTATAAAGAAGGATTAACCATAGATGAAATTGCCGAAAACAGAAACCTGAGTCCAACCACCATATTTTCCCATTTGGCTAAATTGTACGCAGACGGAAAAGAGATCAATATTTATGATTTTGTAACAGAAGAAGAAGTTGAACTTGTTAGAAAAGCAAAAGAAGCTTTGGAAAACCCCACAACTTTAAAACCCTATTTTGACTATTTTAAAGAGGAAATGGCATATTTTAAAATTAGGATGGCGCTGACGATTCTTGAAAGATAAAAGCCCACTAACCCCCAAAGGGGGAATTTATATTAAAAGTTAAATATTAAATATTAAAAGTTTTTACCTTAGAATTAGAAAATTATCAAAGGTCTTCGGACTTCCACCGATAACATTTTTCATCAAAGATGTGCTGATTTTATAATGGGGTTGTTTTCAATGACATTGGACAAAACGATGTGCGTGGTGGTTTCTCCATAAGTAATTAATTGGTCTATAAATTTTCCTAAATGTTGTTGGTTTTTTAACACAACTTCCATTACGATATTTTCATTTCCGGTAATTCTGTAACAATTGATAACTTCATTAAAATCTTTTACCTTTTCAATAAATGGTTTTAGCCTTCCCATAAAGGCGCGCAAGGTAATAATGGCTTTTAATTGGTTTCCTGTTTCTATATAGGAGACTTTTGCGTGATAGCCTTCAATAATCCCGATATCTTCCATTTTACGGATACGTTCGGCAACGGCAGGCGAAGAAATGCCAACTTTACGCGCAATATCAGTATTCGATTGCCTGGCATTATGCTGCAAACAATCCAATATTTTCCAGTTAATAACGTCTAAGTTCATTTTTTAAAGTTTTGATGCATAAAAGTATTAAATTATAATCTTAAATAACATAATTGATGTAATTATTAAATATGAAATTTTGATTTCTGAGGTAAATTTGCATACTTAATGTGGTAAACAATGTTTAATCCTGAAGAAAAAGATATAAATCAGTTGGTGATTTATCAAAAATCCCTGTATATTTTTAAGTTGGCGCGACGCATAACTTCTTATATCACCAATGATAAAGATATTTTATCGATGTATATGTCCGATAAAAGAAGTTATAGGTATGCCGATAATTTATTGATGAATGCTTTGGGATTGGTTCCTAAAATTGTGGAGACCGAGTGTCAGGAGAATCCGAGTTTAAAACTTAAATATGCCCAATCTCTCAGATATTTTATTGATGGCTTATATCAAAATTGTTTGCAGTTAGAAAGCACAAAAATTCAGGGAAAGGATTTTGTAAGACTATTGCGAAAAGAACTTAGGCATTTAAGGAAAATTCATAAAAATTACGTTAAGTCACTACTTTAAGTTCTCAGTTTTCAGTCACAGTTTTCAGTTTTTTATTATTCAGAACAGGTAAACAGTTTAAGATTATAAAATTAAACGAGTAACATTTCTCTTTTTTAGCTTGTAGCCTTTAACTTTGAGCTTTAAGATTTCAACTTTAAGCTTTAATCTCTGTCTAATAGCTTCACACGCTTGCGCGAGCGTCACGCTCGTGCTTTTTTATTTGTTGAAAGTTGAAAGGGTCGGAAGACCGAAGTTGCATGAAAGTTTGAAGTTTAGGCTATATCTAAACAAAAAAATAGAGAAAGACTTTTAAAAATCATTATCAACGTTATTGAGGCATTAACAGCTTAAAACTTAGAACTTACAACTTAAATCTAAGAAATAAGCCTTTGCCTGATCACTTCATATAAAAAAGCACCGCAAGCCACAGAAACATTTAGCGAACCAATATCACCCAGCAATGGGAGTTTTGCTTTGTGTGTAACAATTTTTAAGATGGAAGGATTGATGCCTCGATCTTCCGATCCCATAATAATGGCGGTTGGAAGCGTTAAATTTATATCATAAATTAAAGTCTCCGTTTTTTCGGTGGCGGCAACCAATTGAATATCGGCAGCCTGAAATTGGAAAATAGCATCTTTAATATGGTCAACTTTACAGATAGGCATTTTAAAAGCAGCACCTGCCGAGGTTTTTATGGTATCGGCACTTATAGGGGCATTTCCTTGTTTTTGGATTACAATTCCTTGTACGCCTGCACATTCTGCAGTTCTGATAATGGCGCCAAAATTACGCACATCAGAAATTTGATCTAACAATAAAAATAGGGGAGTTGCGGTTTTTTCTAGTGCTGAAGCAATTAATTCATCCAAATCCGAAAATTCAATAGGCGAGATTTGTGCAGCTACGCCTTGGTGGTTTCCGTTTTTTGAAATACGATTCAGTTTTTCAACAGGCACATGGCTGGTTGCAATGTTATGTTGCTTGATAAGGCTGTTTAATTCTGAAAATAAATGACCGCTTAAGTCCTTTTGAAGATATACTTTGCTAATGGTTTTCCCGGAATTTATGGCTTCTATAACCGCCCTGATACCAAATATTTTTGAAGATTCGTTTTCCATGGGGCAAATGTAGGTATAAAAAAATAATTCCACCAGAATTAAAACTCTGATGGAATTATTATAATAATAATGATTAACTAATAATGATTCTTCTTCATATTAATTATATACAATGAGAACTAATTTTTGGTAAATACAAAGTTATAATTACCAAAACCTCCCTCATCTACGGTTATACTAAAAGTCATCTCAAAGCTACCTGTACAAGATTTATATAATCCATTAACAGGTCCATAATAATAATTAGTATAAGATCCCCAAGGTGCACTTGTTCCTAAACGTGTTTTTTCATGAGTAACAGAAAAATTACTAGGGTTTATATGTAAATATAATACATTATCATTAGGTGCTCCACCTTCCATTTTGTATAAGCCTGATATGCCAATTAAGAATGGGTCTGTTGGGTCTGCAGTTAATGTTACATCTCCCTCAACTTCCCAATCTTCTGAAATTACATGGTAACTTCCTACTGTAAGTAAAGGATCAAATTCACAGGTAACAAATACTTTTAGGGCAGCTAGTGAACGAGACGATACATCTCCTTTTGTTGTAACTACATGGTAAAGAAAGTAATCATCAACTTCAACATCACTTTCTGTTAAACCCAAAGCGTTGATTACTTCAAGTGCTGGTAATGTTATGGTTGCAGGAAATGATTCGATACTCTGTAATACAGCTGTTTGCCCTTTAAAAGTAACTTGAACCTCCGCAGCATCTACGGTATCACCGTCTTCTAGGTCAACCGTAAATTTGACATACGAATTGGCAAAATCAGTAGTGTAAAAAGCAGGATTGATATCTGAAATAGTAGGAACTATTGCAACCCCTCTTGAACCAACAAGGTTCTCATTTGTGTCATCACACCCACTTATTATTAAAGTAAATGCAAATAAGATGGTTAATATTTTATATTGTTTCATAATTATTTCTTTAAAAAATTAAAAAATTATATTATCGTGAGCCACCTGCCCACCAAACATTTTCAGTATATACATAGTTTCCATCTCCATAAGCGTTACGTACATTTTCATTTGTAGTTACATCATCTGCTCCGTATGTATACCGTAAAGGAAACTTATTACTATTTAAAGGATTATCAAGAGTTATAAAATTCTCACCCATAGCATTCAATCTACGGAAGTCATTATAAGCTTCAACAGCTTCTTCTTCAAAGAAAGCAAGATATTTTTGAACCATAATCTCTTTTAATGCGGAAGCGCTATTAGTAAGTTTAGGTTCAACCTCATCAGTATAGTAAGCTTCAGCTTCAGCAGATAATCCAATATTCGCTTTTCCAAAAGCAGCAGTAATTGCCTTCTTTAAGGATATTTTTGCTTCATCAAGATTATTAAGTCTTGCATAAGCTTCAGCTTTAAGAAACTCAATTTCATGATAACTTAATAAATAGGTTGGTGCTGTAATTTCGCTAATTGCTGAGATTGCATATTTTCCTTGAGTTTGTTCAGGAGTGCCATTAGGCGCAAAAAGAAGTTCTCCTGTTCCATTTGGATGTGGTTTAAAAAAGGCAGCATCACGTGGATCATTCCTAGCGATTAATTTATTATGAAGACTTGTGCTTGCTCCAAAATAATCTCTATCATCAAAGAATAATTTAAATGGACTTTTTGATGTTGTTCCATTATAAATCATTTGGCATTGTTCTGATGAACTTGTGAATGATTTGTTTGCAAAAGCGATTACATTGGTATAATCTGGAGATTTTAAAGATAGGCGCATAGTATATCTAGCTTTTAAACCATAAGCC
>DAIQBF010000117.1:0-9290 GCA_036781305.1 Lutibacter sp. | reverse complement strand
TTATAAAATAAAAATATAAAAATGGGCTACGCCAATATATATAAAAACTATTTGTTGCAAAATGTAATTCCTTTTTGGGAGAAAAACTCCATAGATTATGAAAATGGCGGTTTTTTTACCTGTTTAAACACCAATGGAGAAGTTTATGACACCGATAAATTTATGTGGTTACAGGGCAGACAGGCTTGGACTTTTTCAATGCTTTATAACAGGGTTGAAAAAAATGAAAATTGGCTAAAAATCGCAAAGCATGGCATAGATTTTATTAAAAATCATGGAATTGACGCTGATGGAAATTTCTATTTTTCAACTACCCAAAAAGGTGAACCATTAGTACAACCCTACAATATCTTTTCAGATTGTTTTGCCGCCATGGCCTTTAGCCAATATTCTAAAGCAACCGGGGATGAGGAAATTAAACAATTAGCCATTAAAACCTATTTCAATATTTTAAAGAAAAAGGACAACCCAAAAGGAAACTTTGAAAAAGCCACCAATGCCCGTCCATTAAAAAGTTTTGCGCTTCCAATGATTTTATCCAACTTGGTATTGGAATTAGAGGATGTTTTAAGCAAAGAAGAGGTGGAAAAAACCATCGATTTCAGCATACACGAAGTGATGGAAGTCTTTTTGGACAAAGAATCTGGTTTGATTTACGAATTTGTTCGTCCGGATGGCTCCCATGAGGATAGTTTTAATGGTCGGTTACTAAATCCCGGACACGGCATTGAAGCCATGTGGTTTATGATTGATATTGCGAATCGCAGAAATGACACCAAACTAATTAATAAAGCAACTGACACCATTTTAAAAATCCTGGATTATAGCTGGGATGAAAAATATGGCGGAATTTTATATTTTATGGATGCCTTAGGAAAACCGCCACAACAATTGGAATGGGATCAAAAATTATGGTGGGTTCATTTAGAGGCTTTGGTCGCTTTGGCAAAAGCTTATGAACATACGGGCAGAAAAGAACTTATGGATTGGTACGGGAAAGTTCACCAGTATGCTTGGTCTCATTTTTCTGATCCGGAAAACGGAGAATGGTTTGGCTACTTAAACAGACGAGGTGAGGTATTGTTAGATTTAAAAGGCGGAAAATGGAAAGGATGTTTTCATGTGCCAAGAGCCATGTACCAGTGTTGGAAATCTTTCGAAAAAATTGAATCAATGATTCAAGAGGAACAAAAGAAATAAAAATTAATGAGTGCCTTAACGATTTGTTGGGCATTTAAAAAATAATCAGGATGGAAATTAAACCTAGGCCATATGTTCTGGCTGAAACGAATTGGAAAACCGTTAAGGAAATTAATTATACAGTAGCCATTCTGCCATGGGGAGCAACAGAAGCCCATAATTATCATTTACCGTACGCAACGGATAATATTCAGGCGGAACATGTAGCTATTGAAGCCGCTAAAAAAGCTTGGGATAATAACGCCAAAGCAATAGTTTTACCTACAATTCCCTTTGGTGTTAATACAGGACAAATGGATATTCCACTTTGTTTAAATATGAATCCAAGCACCCAATATGCTGTTTTAAAAGACCTTGTTCAAGTTTTAAACGGTCAAAACATTCATAAATTGGTAATTATAAATGCTCACGGAGGAAATAACTTTAAACAAATTATAAGAGAATTAAGCCTAGAATATCCCAAAGTATTTGTTTGTTGCATAAACTGGTGGCAAGTGACAGATTCATATAAATATTTTGATGAGCCCGGTGACCATGCCGGAGAATTGGAAACTTCAGCAATGATGCATTTAACTCCAAATTTGGTGCTGCCACTGTCAGAAGCTGGCAATGGAAATGCTAAAAAATTCAAGATTAAGGGACTCAATGAGGGTTGGGTTGCTGCACAACGAAAATGGACGGCCGTTACAGAAGATACTGGTGTTGGAAATCCAAAATTAGCGACTAAAGAAAAAGGTGAAGTATTTTTTAATGAAGTCACTAAAAAGATTGGTAATTTCATAGAAGAACTGCACCATTCAGATTTAAATAATTTTTACGAATAAGTTTATAATTTTCAATTTTAATATAAAACCATAACTCATGAAAAGCCTATTTTTTACACTTTTAGCTTTTATTTCATTTTCCGCTTTCAGTCAAAAGAATGCTGAAACTATCGCCAGTGGCATTCTTGAATATCAAGATTTGTTTAACACCTCTATGAATGAAAATGTTAAATGTTACCGAATTCCGGCAATTGTTACGGCTCCAAATGGCGATGTTATTGCAGCAATCGATGAACGAGTTCCCGGCTGTGGAGATTTAAAGTGGAGTAAAGACATCAATATTATTGTCAGAAGAAGTTCAGACAATGGTAAAACGTGGTCCGCAATTGAAACTGTCGTAGATTTTCCTTATGGACAGTCAGCCTCAGATCCTTCTATGATTGTTGATAAAGTAACAAATGAAATTTTTCTTTTTTATAACTATATGAATTTAGACACTGAAAAAGATATTTATTATTTTCATGTGGTAAAAAGTGATGATAATGGTAAAACTTGGAGCGAACCAACAGATATTACCTCACAAATTGCAAAACCAGAATGGCAGAATGATTTTAAATTTATCACTTCAGGAAGAGGAATCCAAACCAAAGCAGGAAAATTATTACACACTATGGTAAATTTAAATAGCGGATTGCATGTATTTGGAAGTGATGACCACGGAAAAACCTGGTATTTTATCGATACCCCTATCCAACCGGCTGATGAATCTAAAATAATAGAACTTGCAGACGGAACTTTAATGATAAATGCAAGGGTAAACGGTAAAGGATTGAGATATGTCCACACTTCATTAGACGGAGGAAAAACATGGGAAACTAAACCAGCTCCAGAGTTGATTGACCCTGGTTGCAATGCCAGCATTATTCGCTATACGTCAATTGAAGACGGCCATAAAAAAAACAGGCTTCTCTTTTCAAATGCAAAAATGGAAAAAGGCAGAAAAAACATGACGGTCCGCATTAGTTATGATGAAGGCAAAACTTGGAGTGACGGAAAAACTATTTACACCGGACCTTCTGCCTATTCCTCTTTAACTGTTCTAAAAAATGGAGATATCGGACTCTTTTTTGAGCAGGATGAATATACGAAAAATCCATTTGTCAGTTTTTCATTAAAATGGTTGACAGACGGAAAGGACTTTTATGACAAACCAAAAAAAAACAATAAAAAATATCATAACTAATTGTTATTAAACCAATTAAAAAAATTAATGAAACCATTAAGCTTAAAAAACAATGTTGTTTTAACCATTTTAATAGTTATTTTATCAATTCCCTCCTATTCCCAAACCGTAAAAGTCGCTTGCATTGGAGATAGCGTAACTTATGGCTATGGCATAGAAAATAGTGAAGAAAATTCCTATCCGGCGCAATTGCAACAGTTATTGGGCGCTAATTATAAGGTTGAAAATTTTGGTTTTTCTGGTGCAACAATGCTTAAAAATGGACATAAACCGTATTGGGAAAAGGAAGTTTTTAAAAAATCCCAAGAATTTGAACCTAATATTGTTGTTATACATTTAGGCTTAAACGATCAAGGAAACAACAATTGGCCACAACATAAGGACGAATTTGAGAACGATTATCTTGAAATGATTGAACTCTATAAAAACCTGCCATCTAAACCCAAAGTTATTATTTGCAGATTGACGCCAACTTTTTCTGGACATCATTGGTTTGAAGAAGGAATGCGTGAAAATTTTAAAGAAATTCAAGCTAAAATTGAACAGATTGGCGAAAAAGCTTCGGTTGAATTAATTGATTTACACGAGCCTCTATATCGTTTCCCGGAATATTTTCCTGATAATTTACACCCAACTAAAGAAGGCGCAAAAATTATTGCCCAAAAAGTGTATGGTGCAATTTCTGGTAATTATGGTGGTTTAAAAGTGCCGTTATTGTATGGAGAAAATATGGTTTTGCAGAGAAATAACCCCATAAATTTTGAAGGCACAGCCAATTATAATGAGAAGATTACCGCTGAATTTAACAAAGAAACTAAAACCACAACAACAGACTTTAATGGAAATTGGAAAATAACGTTTGAACCAATGCAAGCTGGCGGTCCATTTCCTTTAAAAATTGCTTCAACTAATGCAACAATCAATATTAACAATGTTTATGTTGGTGAGGTTTGGTTAGCATCCGGACAATCTAATATGGACTTTAAAGTGCATTCAATGGAAAGTGCCGCATCGGTTTTAAAAGATTCATTAAATAATAATATCTTTTTATTTTCAATGGATGGAAAAGTATTGTCTGGCCAAAAATTCACAGAAGATGAACTTTTAAATTGTAATGCCGCCAATTATTTTAAATCTTCCGGATGGCAAAAAACAACAAGTAAAAATCTTGAAGATTTTTCTGCAATTGCCTATGCTTTTGCTTACAATCTTCAAAAAAAATTGAACATTCCCATCGGTGTTATTTGCAATGCCATTGGCGGCTCTCCCATTCAAAGTTGGATTGGCAGAGAATCTATGGAGCAAACGCATACAACGGTAGATTTGCTAAACGACACGCATTTAAATCCACTTGTTGATTCTTGGGTTGCTGAAAGAATTGTGTTAAATATGGAAGATGTTTCTATTTCAAAAATAAAAGCAAGGCATCCTTATGACCCTACATTCTTATTTGATGCAGGCATCCAACCCATAAAAAATTATGCCATTAAAGGGGTTATTTGGTACCAAGGCGAATCAAATGCGGAACAAACTGCATTGCATTCAAAACTGTTCAAAATGTTGGTCAACGATTGGAGAATGCATTTTAAAAACCCAGAAATGCCATTTTATTTTGTACAATTAAGCAGCATCAACAGACCCACTTGGGGAACGTTTAGGGATGCGCAAAGAAAGTTATTGGCAATACCAAACACCGGAATGGCTGTATCTTCCGATATTGGGCATCCGGCTGATGTGCACCCAAAAGAAAAATGGCCAGTTGGCACACGCTTGTCAAAAATTGCGCTTCATAAAAATTATAGTTTTACAAATGAATTTTCAGGTCCCCTGCTCGATTTTGTTAACGTAAAAGGAAACAAATTACAGGTTCATTTTAAACACGCAGCAGGTTTAACAACTTCAAACGGAGAAAAAGTAAAGGATATTTTTATCGCTAATTCTGATAAAATTTTTGTTCCTGCAAATGCCAAAATCAACAATAACACATTAGAAGTTTGGTCTTCAGAAATTAAAAATCCGAGGTATGTAAAATATGGTTACACGCCATTTACAAACGGAAATTTAATAAATAAATACTCATTGCCAGCCTCTACATTCTCTAATATATTTGACTAATTTTAAACTTATCTAAATGAAAACCAAACCTCTTTTTTTACTGGCAATCTTGTTTACCGCAAGTGCTGTTTTTGCGCAAAAATTTGAAAATTTAGCACAAACCCCACCAATGGGATGGAATAGCTGGAACAGTTTTCAATGTGAAAATGTAAATGAAACTGTGCTTAAGGAAATGGCGGATGCCTTGGTTAAAAATGGTTTAAAAGATGCCGGTTATGAATATATTGTAATTGATGATTGCTGGCAAATTGGCCGTGATAAGGATGGCTATATTATTGTGGATAAAGAAAAATTCCCTTCCGGAATTAAAAGTTTGGCAGATTATATTCACGCTAAAGGATTGAAATTTGGGATTTATTCAGATGCTGGGACAAAAACCTGTGCCGGTCGTCCGGGAAGTAAGGGATTTGAGTTAAAAGATGCAGAAACGTATGCCAAATGGGAGGTGGATTATTTAAAATATGATTGGTGTTTTACTGAAGGACAAGATGCTAAAACATCTTATAAATTAATGCGTGATGCTTTGCATAAAGCTGGCAGGCCTATTGTTTTTAGCATGTGCGAATGGGGTGAAAATAAACCTTGGGAATGGGCAAAAGACGTGGGCCATTTATGGAGAACTACCTTGGATATTGATATGAAAGGCAGATTTGACGGAACTGTTTGGGGCAATCATATTGGTTGGGCAGACATTGTAGATATGCAAGTTGGCTTAGAAAAATATGCAGGCCCTGGACATTGGAACGACCCAGATATGTTGGCTGTCGGAAATAATGATATGCCACAAAATGAAGCCAGGGCGCATTTTAGTATGTGGTGTATGTTGGCAGCTCCGCTTATGGCCGGAAACGATTTAAGGGCAATGTCCGTAAACGATCAAGATGTTTTAACCAATACAGCATTAATAGCCATAAATCAAGATGTTTTAGGGAAACAAGGATTTAAGATAGAAGATTTTGGAAATTTTGAAATTTGGCAAAAACCCTTAGAAAACGGTGATATAGCTATTTGTTTGTTTAATAGGGACATTGCCAATAAAAAATATAAAGTCAATTGGGCTAACATTAAAGTTAAAGGCTTTTCTGGTTCTTACCAAGTTAAAGACCTTTGGAAAAATAAAGTTATCGGAACTGCCAACCAGGAATTTACAATTGAAATTCCAAGCAGGGATGTTGTCGTTTTTAGATTGATTAAAGCATAAAAAATTAATTATTATGAGGACTGTTTTATTCAGCTATTTTGTTATAATTGTTGGTGTTTTCGGGATTTCATATAGTTTAAACGCTTGTACAACAACCAAATCTGTCAGTACAATTTTACAAACTAAGTATCCAGTTATTCCATCGCCCCAAGAAATTAGTTATGGCAACAATGAACTTTTTTTTGAAACAATTACCATTCAAAATACTGTTTTTCAACCTGAAGTCAACAAACTGATCGCTTTTTTTAAAGAAAATGGCATTAAAGCATCCAATAATGGCTTAAAAATTACCTTCATTAAGCAACCTGTTTCTAATAATTCGAATGAAGAAGCCTACAGTATTCAAATTGATTCAGAAATTACGGTTACTGCAAGTTCAGAAAAAGGCGCATTTTACGCCATTCAAACATTAAGGCAACTATTCAGAAAAAATGAAAATAAAGCTGTATTTCCCACACTGACTTTTACCGATTGGCCAGCGTTTAAAATAAGGGGCTTTATGCACGATACGGGAAGAAATTTTCAGTCGGTTGCACAATTAAAAGAACAAATAGAAGTCCTTTCAAATTATAAATACAATATTTTTCATTGGCACTTAACCGACGATCCAGCGTGGCGATTGGAAAGTAAATTATATCCGAAATTGCAAGATGAAAACGCTACAAGCAGACAAAAAGGCAAGTTTTACACACAAGAAGATTTTAAAGAAATTGTCGCTTTTTGTAAAGAAAGACATATTACCGTAATTCCCGAATTTGATATTCCGGGGCATTCAAGAGCCTTTAGGGCGGCTTTAGGTTTTGAATCGATGCGAGATGAAAAGGTTTTACCTGTTTTACTGAATCTTTTTAAGGAATTAATGAGTTTAGCAACGCCAGAAGATATGCCGTATATTCATATTGGAACAGATGAAGTTCGAAATAAAGAAGAGTATGTTTCAAATGAGTTCATTCTAAAAATCATGGACCTTATCAAATCCAACAATAGAGAATTAATTGTTTGGAAAGAAGGCATTGAAATAAAGGAAGATTCAACGTCAATAAATCAACTTTGGGCGCAACATACCCCTAGAAAAGGACATCGTTTTATAGATTCCAGAGCAAATTACATCAATCATTTAGATCCTTTTGCCGGAATGTCACGTTTGTATTTTCAACAACCTTGCAGGCAACCGCAAGGAGATTCACTTGCTTTGGGCGGAATTTTATGCGCCTGGCCAGATAATAATGTGGCTAATGAAAGGGATATTTTAAAACAAAACCCTATTTATCCGTCTGTGGTGTTTTACGCGGATGCCATTTGGAAAGGAAGAGAAAAAAATTACGGACAATATTGGGCGAATTTGCCAAAACAAAACACCAAAGAGCTTAACGATTTTAAACAGTTTGAAGAGAAAGTAATTGCCCACAGAAATTTATTTTTTGAGGGAAAAGAATTTCCGTATGTACGGCAAACCAATATCACATGGAAAATTATTGGCCCTTTTAACCATAAAGGCGAAGTTTCCAAAAGTTTCCCAGTTGAAACCTCATTAAAAGAAAGTTATAGCATTGATGGCGAAGAATATCACTGGCAAGATTCCATTGTTGGGGGCTCCATTCACTTAAAACATTTTTTTGGATTTCCTTCATATACAGATAAAAATAGCGGAACGTTTTATGCCTATACCGAAATTTTTTCACCCAATGACAGACTGCAAGATTTTTGGATTGGTTTTCAAGGCTGGTCACGCTCTGGCGGAAGACGCGGCGGCCCTTTTCCTAATTTAGGGCAATGGCATACCACAAATCCGAAAATTTGGGTAAACAAACAAGAAATTGAACCCCCTGTTTGGAAACAACCAAATATGGAAGAAAAATCGGATGAAATTCCATTTATCGATGAAGATTATTTTTACAGGGCTCCCACAAAAATTTCATTAAAAAAAGGCTGGAATACTGTTTTGTTAAAAATTCCGCAAGGCGGTAATTCTTGGAAATGGATGTTTACCTGTGTTCCCGTCAATATTAAAGATGGAAATGTTACAGAAGTAAATGAATTAAAATTTAGAACAAGAAATTAAAACCTTACCTAATGAAAAAAAATATCATCATAATATTTCTATTTTGTTTAACGATTTCCGGTTATTCACAAAAAAAATATTCAGACCATTATTATAAAAGAGTTGAACTTTTTAAAAATACCCCTGACACCAAAAATGAGGTTATTTTTTTAGGGAACAGCATTACAGAAGGGGGCGACTGGAACGCTTTATTCCCAACAATAAATGCTGTAAATCGCGGCATTAGCGGAGACGTAACCGATGGAATTTTAGATAGATTGGACGAAGTAATTTCTTCAAAACCAAAAAAAATATTTTTACTGATTGGCACGAACGATTTGGCAAACGGGAAAAGTGTTGATTATGTGGTAAATAATTGCAAATTAATTCTTGAAAAAATTAAATCAGATTCCAAAGACACCAAAATATATCTTCAAAGTGTGTTGCCATACAACCCCACTGTCGGCACACAATTTTGGGGTCATAAATCTAAACAACAAGAGGTGTTGGCTTTGAATAAAAAACTTAAAAAACTTGCCAGAACACAAGATGTCAAGTACTTAAATATTCATAAAAAATTCAGCGATAAAAAAGGTGAATTAAAGGCAGATTTAACATAGGACGGGTTACATCTTAATAAAAACGGTTATTTGTTTTCGGCAAAAATTATAAGAAAACATGTTAACTGACTTGATTAAGAACTAAAAACAATCTATTTTAATTCTT
>DAIQBF010000116.1:0-9297 GCA_036781305.1 Lutibacter sp. | reverse complement strand
CAAATAAAACGAGCATAACAAATTTTGATACACAGAGGAATGATTAATGGCGAACCTGCCTGCGGCAGGCAGGCTGCAACTGTACCAACAAAAAAATAAAAATTAAACAGATGAAACGCCTACAACAGAATCATCTAACAGAAAAAAGAAAGATGCTAAGCGTTCCATTTGACAAATAAAAAACAATAAAAAATAGCAAATAAAACGAGCATAACAAATTTTGATACACAGAGGAATGATTAATGGCGAACAGCAGTGTACCAACAAAAAAATAAAAATAAACAGATGAAAAAAGTAACTAAAGAAACCTACATCAATTGGTATAAAGATATGCTCTTTTGGAGGAAATTCGAAGATAAATTGGCGGCACTTTATATCCAACAAAAAGTAAGAGGTTTTCTACATTTATATAATGGACAAGAAGCTGTTTTAGCTGGTGCTTTGCATGTGATGCAAAAAAACGACAAAATGATAACGGCCTACAGAAATCACGTTCAACCCATAGGATTGGGTGTTGACCCTAAAAGGATTATGGCTGAATTGATGGGAAAAGACACGGGTACTTCTCGTGGAATGGGCGGTTCTATGCACATATTTTCTCCCGAACATAATTTTTATGGCGGCCACGGAATCGTGGGTGGACAAATACCTTTAGGGGCAGGTTTGGCTTTTGCCGATAAATATTTTGGACGGGATGGCGTTACCTTAACTTATTTTGGGGATGGAGCGGCCAGACAAGGTTCTTTGCACGAAACATTTAATATGGCCATGAACTGGAAACTCCCAGTAGTTTTTATTTGCGAAAATAATGGTTATGCGATGGGAACTTCTGTGAGCAGAACCTCAAATCAAGAGGATATCTGGAAACTTGGTTTGGGTTATGAAATGCCTTCCGGACCTGTAGATGGAATGAACCCCATTAAAGTGGCGGAAGCTATGGACGAAGCCATTAAACGTGCCAGGAAAGGTGATGGACCAACGTTGCTCGACATAAAAACGTATCGTTATAGAGGCCATTCCATGAGTGACGCCCAAAAATACAGAACCAAAGAAGAAGTTGATGAGTATCGTAAAATTGATCCGATTTCCCAAGTTTTGGCTGTTATAAAAGAGAAAAAATACGCTACGGATAAAGAAATTAAAGCTTGGGATCAAGCAGTAAAAGATAAAGTGGAAGAATGCGCCCAATTTGCTGAAGAATCTCCCTATCCGGACAAGCAATTATTATATGATATTGTTTACGAACAAAAAGATTATCCTTTTTTAAAACATAGATAAATGGCAGAAATTATAACAATGCCGCGCTTAAGTGACACAATGACTGAAGGAGTTGTGGCACAGTGGTTAAAAAAAGTTGGCGATAAAATTTCAGAAGGCGATATTTTAGCTGAAATTGAAACCGATAAAGCAACAATGGAGTTTGAATCCTTTAATGAAGGCACACTTTTATATATCGGTTTAAAAGATGGTGAAAGCGCCCCTGTAGATACACTATTGGCCATTATAGGTGAAGAAGGTGAAGATATTGATGCCATTCTGAAAGAGTTTAAAGCAGCTGCACCAAGCGTAAGCAAAACTCCAGAAACAACGAAAGCCCCTGAAGCACCAAAAGCTCCAGAAAAAACAGCTGAGATTGCTGATTCTGCAAAAATAACCGAAACTGCACAAGTTCCAGTTTCTGGAAATGCTTCAGGAAGAATTATTGCATCGCCTTTGGCAAAAAAAATAGCTTCAGAAAAAGGAATAGATCTGAATACTGTTTCAGGAACAGGCGAAGGTGGACGCATTGTAAAATCGGATGTTGAAAATTACGTGCCAGCGGCAGTTTCCGCAACAGCAACTGTTTCTGCACCAATTGTTTCAGGAACAGAAAGTTTTGAAGAAACGCCAAATTCGCAAATGCGCAAAACCATTGCGCGCAGGTTGGCGGAATCTAAATTTACCGCCCCACATTATTATTTAATGCTGGAGATTAATATGGACAACGCCATTGAATCGCGCAGACTTATTAATGAATTGCCAGACACCAAAGTATCTTTTAACGACATGGTGGTAAAAGCAAGCGCAATGGCCTTGAAAAAACATCCAAAAGTAAACTCACAATGGTTTGACGACAGGACACGCATAAATCACCATGTGAATATTGGTGTTGCGGTTGCGGTTGAAGATGGATTGCTTGTGCCTGTTGTTCGTTTTACCGATCAAAAAACAATGACTCAAATTGGTGCTGAAGTAAAAGATATGGCAACTAGGGCCAAATCCAAAAAATTAACGCCTGCAGAAATGGAAGGAAGCACTTTTACGGTATCTAACCTGGGAATGTTTGGAATTTCAGAATTTACCTCTATTATCAACCAGCCAAATTCAGCAATATTGTCGGTAGGCGCAGTTATTGAAAAACCCGTTGTGAAAAATGGCGAAATTGTAGTTAGCAATACCATGAAAGTTACTCTGGCTTGCGATCATAGAACAGTTGACGGTGCTACCGGTGCTGCCTTTTTGCAAACCTTAAAGCAATTTATTGAAAATCCGGTTACGATGTTGGCGTAATATTATTATTGATAACTAACAAAAAAACCATCACTAAAAGTGATGGTTTTTTTATGAACAGACAATCTTCACTTAAATTTGGATGAGCTAAAATAGTTGACATTACTAAAAACATTGAAATGAAAAAATTATTTTTAGATTTGATTTAATAGCTTATAGTTTCATAAGTGTTTATTTATGGCTTGATATTTTGATTTACACGGAATAAATTATTAGGATCATACCGATTTTTAATTTTCACCAGTCTTTCATAATTGTGCTTGTAACTCGCCTTTACCCGATCTTGCCCTTCATCCATCATAAAGTTTGAGTAAGCGCCACCTGAAGAATATGGATGCAATGCTTCCCAATAATCTTTACACCATTTTGTAATTTTATCTGCATTTGCCGGATCTGGATCAACGCCAACAATTACGCCTGCGTATTTCGCATCACGATAGGCCCAAGATGTTTCTTCAGCTCCAACTCTACTCGCTGCACCACTTATTGGATATAAATGCATTTGAGAAAGAGGCGTAGGGATTTTTGAACCAAATTTTAAATGTTGTGCCCTCACTTCCGCACCTAATTCATTAAAAAAATCGGCTCTCCAATACCATTGTAAACCCGGAGGAAACAATCCGTCAAATAAAGTTTGTACAGATGGATATGGCATTTCACCAACATGTTCAAATAAAGGCTTCATCGCTAATATTGGTTTGAATACTTCAGTTGCTTTATCTAAATCGCCAACATAACACCACACTATTCCACAGAATTGTTTGTTGTGTAAATGTTCCGGAAATGGGGCTCCTGGAATAACCAAAGTAGCAATAAATCCATTTAACTCATCTGGAGAAGTATTTAAAAATTTATGATACCATTGCATAATTTCTTCTGTTTTTTCGATAGGCCATAAAGTTGGGCCTCCAAAAACAGTTTTTACCGGATGCGCTTGAAATTTAAAAGAGGTTACAATTCCAAAGTTTCCGCCGCCACCGCGAATGGCCCAAAATAAATCTGCGTTCTGCTTGGCATTTACAGTTACAAAACTTCCATCTGCCAAAACCATATCAGCTTCCAGTAAATTATCAATTGTAAGTCCGTATTTACGCGATAAATGACCAACGCCACCGCCAAGTGTTAATCCACCTACGCCGGTAGTAGATATGATGCCAGCAGGAACTGCGAGTCTAAAAGGATGTGTTGCATGATCCACTTCGCCCCAAAGGTTTCCTCCGCCAACTCTTACTGTATTATTTGAAGTATCTACACGTATAAATTTAATTCCTGATAAATCAATGACCAATCCATCATCACAGATTCCCAGTCCTCCGCCATTGTGTCCGCCTCCTCTAACAGCCACCAATAAATTATGATCTCTGCCAAAATTAACGGATGCAATAACATCCGCAACATCAACACACATTACAAACATCCCAGGATGCTTGTCAATCATTCCATTGTACACTTTTCGTGTTTCATTATAGTCAACATCTGTGGGGGTAACTATTCTTCCTCTTAATTTAGAAGCAAATTCTTCTAAAACAGAAGTGCTTATATTTTTTATTAAATTTGACATACTGTTTGATTTTATAATTAGTAATTTTTTATTTTAAATGATTTTCAAACTTTATTTCTAAATTTTAGGTATCGACATATATTTCCAATTTTGGAATTGAAAAATTTAAGTGAAAACAAGATGTAAGCTAAAAATTACAAGGGGAACTAAACAATCCTCCAATCAAATATTTTAATCTTACACTATGTTATTAATTTGGGAAGATTCCTTTTGGTAAATTTTTGGTTTTAACCTTTGGTCTTTTCAATCATATGATTGATTACATGTGTGTGCTCGTGCTGAGGGCTGAACATCACAATCTCCGCATCTGCATTGACTTTTACATTGTGGCCTGGGGGCCAGTAAAACAGTTCATTTGCATTTACAATCTCTTCGATACCTTTAGCATCTGTGGTAGTAAGCTGGCCGCTTAAAAGAAATCCCCAGTGAGGGCATTGACACAAATTCTCTTCAAGCCCAATAAACAAAGGTGTTGTATCAACTCCCGCAGAGAGGCTAAAATACTCTCCGCTAATCTTACCGTATCCAGTCACGTCGCCAAAATCAGTTTTCTGACGGATTATAGCACCTGGAATCTCCATTTTAACTTCAATATTGTCTTTTAAAATTTTCATAATTGTCTCTTTTTAGTTATTTGGATAAAACTATCCTTTAGTAATGCTGTTTTGCCATTTCCATTAATTCTGGAATTGAAAAAATTAATTAAAAACCGAGGTGTTAGCTGAGATATTTAAACCATTTTTTTAAAGATATTTATAAAAACACCTCTAGATACCTCAAAGCTACATAGATAAAATAACAACTAAGTCAACAAATGGTTCAAATAATCGCAATTTTGATTCAAAGTTATTCAGAAGAAAGTCTAAAATATTTAAAACTAAGCTTTGTTGTTAGTCTCTTTTATATAATTGGAAGGAAGAATTCCGAAGGTTTCTTTAAAACATTTTGAAAAATAAGTTGGGCTATTAAAACCTATTTTAAATGCAATTTCAGAAATATTGTCATATTGTTCATTCAATAATTTTAGCGCCATATTTAATCTGTATTCTTTTATAAAAGTATTTGGCGATTTTCCGGTTAAGAACATCATTTTTCTAAATAATCGCGATTTGCTATATCCCAACTGCTTGCAAAAATCATTCGCTTTTAAATCGGTTTTATTCCAGTTTTTTTCAATACAATTCATTAAATTATTGAGAAATTTTTCATCAGAGGCCATTAAAACATTGATAAATTTATCATCGATAGATTTATTTGAATTTTCGCTTTCAAATAAGTCTTTTACTTCATTTGTAATAACAACCTGGCCTTTCATAAATTTATGCATCGCTTCAACCATTTCAATGGTATCTTCAAAAAGGCCTTCCTTTTCAGCGACAGGAACACCACCACCAAGCACAATTTTTAAATTAAATGTCACGCTTTTCTTTATGTCTCTTTCAAATTTTGATCGAATTTCCAAAGCTCCTAAAACAGCATTGGTTACTGAGGTAAATGATATTAAAAAATCTTTGGAATTTTGTTTTACGACACGGCCTTTTAATTTTAAAATAATTTGTTGGACATCTTTGATTATTTTAACTAAGGCCAGATTCTCTTTTTCAAATAAAGAATTGTTCAATGAAAAATCCTTAAATCTTACAACCATTATAATTCTAAAAGCAGGGTCATTAATAATATTTAATTCTGTTTTTTGGGATTTATCAGGATCTTCAATTCTGCCTAAAAATGATTCAACGATGCTATCATCAACCTCAATTATTCTATGGGGAACCTCACCATGAGCCTGGTCATGCATTTCTTTTACGGCTTCTTTATTAGGAGCCTCAATTAAGCAAAATGCTGTTTTTCTAATTTCATCAAACCAATATGTAAGCCCTCTGCACTTAAACTTGTCTTGTATCTTCAAATCCGCTTGATGCAATTGCGCAACATTTTCAGCCGTAACAGTTTCTGACACATCATGACGATCCATATATATTGGCATACTAAAAGCTTTTACATGCAATATAGTATTTTTATCAACACAAGATTACAACAAATTACATATCAATACAATGCCCAAAATAATATTGGCTTATAAAACAAAAAAAATCCCCAACTTTCGTTGGGGATTTTAAATATCTTAACATTGCTAATTATTTTTTAAATTTAGCATATTTGGTTTTGAACTTATCAATACGTCCAGCAGTATCAACCATTTTAGTTTTACCGGTGTAATAAGGATGTGAAGTTCTTGAGATCTCTAATTTTACCAAAGGGTATTCAACACCGTCAACTTCAAGAGTTTCTCTGGTGTTTACTGTTGAACGAGTCAAAAACACATCTTCATTTGACATATCTTTAAATGCTACCATTCTATAATTTTCTGGGTGTATACCTTTTTTCATCGTAAACTCGTTTTAAATGTAATTTTATTTTTAAGACTGCAAATTTAACTATATTTTTGAAACTTCAAACATATAATTTATTTTATTTACATAAAAAATCAATAAAACTCCTATTTTAGTTATGTTCTACAAATCATTTTTTAGTTTTATTATATTCATGGCCATATTCTCTTGCAAAAGTGAACATAAATTTATTATAAATGCCCCGAAAAAAATTCAGACAAATAAGGAATTGACCATTTCTGTTTCAGAAAAAAATAACAAGATAATTGATTCTGTCCAGTTTTCTATAGATGACAAAAAAATTAAAGTCGATGCCAATATTGCCACTTTAAAAATTGACAATTATAAACTTGGAAAGCATGTAATTACCGCAATCGTTTTTCACGAAAACAAAACGACGAAAGTTTCCGAGACTATTTATTTTTTGGCCGATTCGGCTCCAGAAATTTATACCTATAAAATCATAAATACCTATCCGCACGATAAAGGCGCTTATACGCAAGGCTTGGAATATTTTAACGGCTTTTTATATGAAGGAACAGGAAGAAATGGAAGCTCTTCAATTAGGAAAGTTGCGTTGGAAACAGGGAAAGTATTACAACAAAAAGATTTGGACGAACAGTATTTTGGAGAAGGAATCACTATTTTTAACAATAAGTTATACCAACTTACTTGGCAAGGTGGGATTGGCTTTGTGTATGATTTAAACACCTTTGAACAAGAAAAAACTTTTAAATATACCAAAAGCCGCGAAGGTTGGGGATTAACCCATAACGGCGAAAAATTAATTAAAACCGACGGCACGGAAATCATTTGGTTTTTGAATCCAGAAACCCTTATAGAGGAGGATTATATTGAAGTTTATACCAATGAGCGCAAAGTTGAAAAACTGAACGAATTGGAATATGTAAACGGATTAATTTATGCGAATATTTGGCAACAAAATACAATTTTAATGGTAAATCCAAAAAACGGCAAAGTGGAAGGCGTTGCCAATTTAAATAGTTTGAAAACCATTATTGAAAAAGAACAGAAATTAGACGATGCAGATGAAGTACTTAACGGAATAGCCTTCGATAAAGAAAATAACCGACTTTTTGTAACTGGAAAACATTGGGGTAAATTGTATGAAATCGAGTTGATTAAAAAATAATCGTCTTCAAATTATTTCTACATTTACAAAAACAACCCGAATGCGTTATTATTTAACTTTTCTATTTGCTTTAACGTTGCTGGTCTTTTCTTCGTGCAGAAAAGATTTTTCGACGGTTTTAAGTTCGGGCAAGCTTTTCTTTTCAAAAGATACCGTGTATTTAGATACGGTTTTTACCAACATCGGCTCAAGCACCTATAATTTAAAAGTATATAACAAAAGCAATAAAAATATTTCCATTCCATTTGTTGGACTTGGCAAAGGCGAAAATTCATTTTACAGGCTGAATATTGACGGCATTCCGGGTAAAGTTTTTGAAAATGTGGAAATTTTAGCCAAAGACAGCCTGTATATTTTTATTGAAACCACTATTGATTACAATCAAGTAACAAATCCTATTTATACAGACTCTATCATTTTCGACAATGGCGAAAATTTACAGGAGGTAAAATTGGTAACTTTGGTAAAAGATGCCCATTTTTTATATCCATCAAAAGATTCAAATGGCTTTATTGAAAAAATTTCTATTGGAAAAACAGCAGATAGGGAAGATTTAAAAGTGAACGGATTTTACCTCAATGAAAACGCCATTTTTACCAATGAAAAACCCTATGTAATTTATGGCTATTGCACAGTTCCGTCATCTAAAACCCTGACCATTGAAGCGGGCGCAAAAATTCATTTTCACGCAAATTCGGGTTTGATAATTTCAAAAAACGCCACATTAACCATCAACGGCGAATTAAACAACAAAGTTTTGATTGAAGGAGACCGGCTTGAATCAAAATTCAGTGAAATTTCTGGTCAATGGGGCGCAATTTGGCTGCGTGCAGGAAGTAAAAACAACAGCATCAAAAACACCATTATCAAAAATGCTTCCGCAGGAATTATTGCAGATTCAATTGCTAATAATGCTTCTCCTACTTTAACTATCAAAAACAGCCAGATTTACAATAGTACAACCTTTGGAATTTTAGGGCGAGAAACCAATATTTACGGAGAGAATTTGGTAATTAACAATAGCGGACAATCTTCATTAGCCTGCGAAGGTGGCGGAACTTACAATTTTGTTCATTCCACATTTGCAAATTATTGGAACAACAGTTTTAGGCAATCCCCAAGCGTTTTAATTAATAACTTTCTTTCTGAAAACAATACGCAAACTATTCAAAAACGAAATTTATTAGCAGCAAATTTTACGAATTGCATTATTGACGGCAACAACAAAATTGAATTGGTAATTGACAAAGTTGAAGGCACAATTTTCAATTATTCCTTTAAAAATAATCTAATCCGATTTAAGGATCTCAATGATTCAATTCATTATATTGACAATATTTTTAACGGAAATTCGAATTTTAAATCTTCGGAAAACAATAAATTAATTATTGGAGAAAATTCTGATGCCATTAATAAAGGAAGTGAAGCAGGGAGAATTTTAGCGCCAAAGGATATTTTAGGCGTCACAAGAACTGTGCCTCCCGATATTGGCGCTTACCAACACATTATATTCAATTAAAATGAAACGAGCATAACAAATTTTGATACACAGGGGAATGATTAATGGCGAACTGCAGCTGTACCAATAAAAAATAAAATGTAAACAGATGAAACGAGCCATAACAAATTTTGATACACAG
>DAIQBF010000115.1:0-9351 GCA_036781305.1 Lutibacter sp. | reverse complement strand
TCATTCTACTAGATTGCCCACGTTTTCAATCTGATGAATTCAACCTGAAGTTTTTTTAATTTATTTTCATATTTAACATAACGAACGGCTTTCTCCAAATTATAGGGAGCTTTAGAAAACAAAGCTCTTAAGCCTTTATTTGTGTTAAGAAGTTCTACGTCTTTTTCAGTTAATTTATATGGCTTCATAACTAATCAATTTGTTTGGCTGAACGGTAATAACGCATTACCACATTAGGGTCGGGAAATAATATTGTTGATGCTTTGTCTTTTCCTTCATAATTAAATTGGGACAGCACATATCTGATACTCTCCAAACGCGCCAGTTTTTTGTTGTTGGCTTTAACGGTTATCCAAGGGCTATAACTCGTATGCGTTCGGCTATACATTTGTTCTTTGTAAAGGGTATATTGATCCCAAAGTTCCTGGCCTTTCCTATCAACCGGACTATATTTCCAACGTTTTAACGGTGTTGCAATACGCGCATTAAAGCGCGCCAATTGCTCCTCTTTTGAAATAGAAAACCAAAATTTTATTAAAACGAGACCGTCTTCATAGATCATATGCTCAAATTCAGATACCTGAACCATGAAATTTTGATATTGGGTTTCCGTACAAAATCCCATAACTGGTTCAACAACAGCCCTATTGTACCAGCTTCTGTCGAAAAATACAATTTCCCCTACGTTTGGCATTTCTTTAATATAGCGTCTAAAATACCATTGGCCACGCTCAATTTCCGTAGGTTTGGTTAAAGCGACCACATTCATGGCGCGCGGATTTAAATGTTCTGTAAAACGGCGGATATTCCCCCCTTTTCCTGCAGCATCGCGTCCTTCAAAAATGATGGCCACACGCATTTTGTTTTTTGCTATCCACTGTTGAAGTTTCACCAATTCAATTTGTAAATGGCGTAATTCTTCCTCATAAAATAATCGTCTTGCGACTTTATCAAAAGGAATGTTTTTTTCCTTAATAAGTTTTAAAAGTTCTTGATTTGAAGATACTTTTTCAAAATCTTCCATTGTCAATTTAGGAGGTTCTTCCATCAGGGTCTATTTTTTCAAAAATTAAACAAATTTCGGGATCACTCATTGGCTGCAATTTTGCATCAGATGGAGAAAAATAAGGAATTCCCAGTCCCAAACCACGCAAAATAAATAATAATCCGATGATAATTACAAAAACGGGGATTATTTTTTGAAATTTCGCACGTAAGGAAACGCTGACAAAATTTCCCAATAATACCGCGGCGGTCATCATTGGAATTGTTCCTACGCCAAATAAGGCCATATACAAAGCACCCTGCACGGGGTTTCCTGTTGAAATTGAACCAATTACAGCGATATAAACCAAGCCACAAGGCAAAAGACCATTAAAAAACCCAATGGAAAACAAAGCTTTGTTTGTTTTTTTATTCAAATAAATTCCGAGGTTGTATTTGACCTTGGCAATAACTTTATAAAGTGGTTTTGAAAAATTGTATTTGTTAAATACTGAAACTGGAATAATTATGGTTACAATCATAATAACACCCATTAAAATTGACAAACGTTGCTGAAAACCTGCCAAATACAATCCTTTTCCTATAAATCCAAAAAGCAACCCTATTAATGAATAGCTCAATAACCTGCCGAAATGGTATAAAAAGGTTTGAAAAACTAACGACGTGGTTGACGACCTGTTAACCGGAATTATAAACGCAATCGGTCCACACATTCCAACACAATGAAATCCGCCAGCCAAACCTAAAATAAGTGCAGTCCAAAGCATATTAGTACATTAATTTCTCCTTAAATAAATAAGTGATGCCGTTAATGGTCCATTCAATTTTAACATTCCACCTGCCTTCCACCAAATTTTCTTTTGAAATTAAATAGTCGGAAGCTATTAATTTTATGGGTAGCTGAAAATCAATTTTATCATTTGACGGTCTTTGAAACGAAATTGTTCCCGTTATTTTTTCGGCATCAAATTCAGCCGGAAACTTAACCAATAAACCATCAGACACTTTGGATAACCTTACGTCTTCCTTCAATGCTGCGGCCTTATTTAATTTATTAATTTCCTGTTGGTAATTCATTTCATCTTTATAATAGTCATCAGAAACCAAATGATGGTCATATTGAGGCATAAATGTTGCCTTGTAAACAAAAGAGAGTATGAATATGATAAATGCCGATAAGGCAAGAATAATGCCTGTTGGCCAGCTAATTTTAAACTTCATTTAATCAATTTTTATTGGTCCGGCAAAATTGGTGGTTGTTTCTTCAATTAATTTTCCTTTAGAATACACCCCAACTTTCAATTTTTCATTTGACGAATTTAAATCTTTTTTATCAATTTCTATGAATAATGTACCTTCCTTTAATCCCTGTTTTTCCACTTTGGAAAGTCCGCCTACCATTTCCACTTTTCCACTGTGGGAAATTAATTTAAGTTCAATATCCTCAATATTTTTAGTGGTTTTATTGATCAATTTAAAGGTATAAACATTTTTTACCGTAGTTTCCGTAGTTTGAAAAATTTGTCCCGGTAACCTTAAAATAGTGGCTTCAACATCATTTCTCAAAAATAACATAGCAACAAGTACCCCAACCAAAACAGTCAATAATGCCGAATAGGCAATTAAACGGCCATTAAATTTGAATTCTTCCTTTTTTTCTATATTGTCTTCGGAAGCATAGCGAATCAATCCTCTGTTAAAACCAACGGTATCCATGATTTCGTCGCAAGCATCAATACAGGCTGTGCAATTAATGCATTCCAATTGCGTACCATTTCTTATGTCAATTCCAGTTGGGCAAACCTGAACGCATTGCATGCATTCAATACAGTCGCCATAACCCAAATCATCTCTATTTTCACCTTTGCGCAAATGTTTTCTGCCTTTTTCACTTTCTCCTCTCACAAAATCATAGGCCACATTAATGGATTTATTGTCTAAAAGAACGCCTTGCAATCGGCCATACGGACAAACGATAATACAAACCTGTTCCCTAAACCACGCAAAAATAAAATAGAAAACAGCCGTAAAAGCCAAAAGTTTAACCAAGGTTCCCAAATGGTTAGAAGGACCATCCAGGATGTGTTTAATTAAAACATCACTCCCAATAATGTAGGCAAAGAAAACATTGGCTATTATAAATGAAATTAAAAAGAATGCCGTCCATTTTGTAATACGTTTTCTAATTTTCTCTCCATTCCAAGCCTGTTTCTCCAATTTAATTTGTTTGGTTCTGTCACCATCAATTAAATATTCCACTTTTCTGAAAATCATTTCCATAAAAATAGTTTGCGGACAAATCCATCCACAAAATATTCTGCCAAAAACCACGGTAAATAAAATGATAAACACAACGCTCACAAGCATAGAAATGACCAGCAAATGAAAATCTTGCGGCCAAAACGGGAATCCGAAAATATGAAATTTCCTTTCAATGACATTAAACAGCAAAAACTGATTTCCATTTATCTTAACAAATGGTGCCACAAACATAAATGCCAAAAGCACCCAACCCACTATAGTCCTATAATTATAAAATTTTCCTTTTGGTTTCTTTGGAAAAATAAAATTGCGCTTTCCGCTTTCGTCTATTGTTCCAATGGAGTCTCTAAATCTCTCGTTATTTTCTGTTTTCATGCCAAGTTTAAAAGCCAGTTCTCTATTATTTTGTCAAGGTGCAAATTTAAGCTTTATTAACCAACTGCTTAGCTACAAATGCGACAAAATAAATAAAAAATTGGCAGTTATTCACTAATAATATTCAAAAACAAAAACCCTCAAAAGAGGGTTTGTTTTTGGGTATAAATTCTCTTTATTATTCTGCAGGCCAAATAATATCTCCTTCAGCAGGTTTTGGTACTGCAGGTGCTGTTCCTTGCATGGACAGAATATAACTTGCCAACTGAATACGTTCTTCCCTCGTAATAGTGCTTTCCCAGGCAATCATTCCTTTTCCCGGCCTTCCTCCATTTGTTATGGTGTTAAATAGGTTTTTAACGCCACCTCCTAAAATCCAGTGATTGTCGGTTAAATTTGGACCAATACTTCCGCCTAAATCTGCCAAATGGCAAACAAAACAGGTTTTGGAAGTAAACAGTTCTTTTCCTTTTGCCAAATTTTCGGCGTCTGTAAAAGCAACGATGTTGGCATCATCAAATAACTGTGGATTTGCGGCTTTATAGGCTTCAATTTCTGCTTTTGCAGCAGTAATATCTTCTTCAAGCTCATCATATTGATTATACTTATTAAAACCAAATGACATGATTAAATAAAAAATACTCACCGCAATGGATAGGTAAAAACCTGCCAGCCACCAAGGCGGCAAAACATTGTCAAGTTCCCTAATGCCATCATAATCGTGATCGAGCATGATGTCTTTTTCGGTTCCTAAATCGTGGGCTTTGGTCATAGACTTCATAAATCTCTTCCAGCCCGATATCTTTTCTGAATTCTTATTCATGATTATTTTCTTTACTGTTAGTGTCGTTATCTAAAGGCAATTGGCTTATTTCTTCGATTTTGTTCTTAGGCATTTTTAAAACAATGATTAACATAGTAACAAAAATTATAAAAAACAGCAACAATGAAATGATTGGATATATTTCAATCCCGTCAATCCCATCAAAATTATGTGATATAAATTTCAACATATTAATTGGTTTTTAGTGCTGTTTTGGTATTTGCTTTTATATCAGTGCCTAAACGTTGTAAATAAGCTATAAGCGCAACAATTTCCTTATTCTGAATATTGCTTGATCCGTAATTTTTTACAAATTCTGGGTCTTGTCTTAGATTGCTCTCAATTTGTTTCGCCTGATCCATTAACTTTTGTTTGGCACCAGCAATTTCTATATCGGTATAAGGAACTCCCAAAGTTACCAAACCTTTCATTTTACTTTCCAAATTGGAGGCGTTCATATTATTTTTAATGAGCCAAGAATAGCGTGGCATAATGGAGCCCGGTGATGTGGAACGCGGATCTAACATGTGGTTAAAGTGCCAGTTGTCATTATATTTTCCACCAATTCTGTGCACATCAGGCCCTGTTCTGCGTGAACCCCATAAGAATGGAAAATCGTAAATAAACTCTCCAGCTTTTGAGTATTCACCATAACGTTCAACTTCTGAACGGAATGGGCGAATCATTTGGGAGTGGCAATTGTTGCACCCTTCACGAATATAAATATCCCTTCCTTCCAATTCTAATGGCGTATATGGTTTTACACTCGAAATTGTTGGAACATTTGATTTTACTAACATTAAAGGTACAATCTCTACCAAACCGCCAATTAAAATGGCAACAGTGGTTAATATTGTGAACAATACCGTTCTTCTTTCTAACCAAGTATGCCATCCTTCACCCGCAATTCGTTGACCGCTAATTCTTTTCAAAGGCGCAGCTTCAGCCAATTCATCTTCAACAGGAGAACCTGCTTTGGCTGTTTTTATGACGTTAATTGCCAATAAAATAAAACCGGTTAAATATAAAGTGCCTCCAATTGCACGCATGGCGTACATCGGTAAAATTTGGGTAACGGTTTCCAAAAAATTTCCATAAACCAATGTGCCATCCGGATTAAATTGTTTCCACATAGATGCTTGCATAAACCCGGCTACATATAAAGGAATTGCATAGAATAAAATACCTATAGTTCCTATCCAGAAATGTGCATTTGCCAATTTTTTTGAATATAAAGGAGTTTTCCAAAGTTTTTCTGCCAGCCAATAAACAATACCCGCTATCATAAAACCGTTCCAGCCCAAAGCGCCAATATGTACGTGACCGACAATCCAATCGGTATAATGCCCAATAGCGTTTACATTTTTAAACGACAACATGGGTCCTTCAAAAGTTGCCATTCCATAAGCCGTAATAGCGACCACAAAGAATTTTAAAACTGGATTTTCCCGAACTTTGTCCCAAGCGCCACGCAATGTCAGCAAACCGTTAATCATACCTCCCCAAGATGGGAAAATTAACATGATGGAGAAAACGGTACCCAAATTTTGCGCCCATTCTGGCAAAGCGGTATATAATAAATGGTGAGGACCTGCCCAGATATACAAAAATATCAATGTCCAGAAGTGAATAATGGACAATCGATAAGAGTAAATTGGTCTGTTTGCGACTTTTGGAACAAAATAATACATTAATCCCAATATTGGCGTGGTAAGGAAAAACGCCACTGCATTATGTCCGTACCACCATTGCACAAGGGCATCTTGAACACCTGAATATACCGAATAGCTTTTAAAAGCTGAAACTGGCATTTCTAAATTGTTAAATATATAAAGAACCGCTATGGTTACTAGGGTAGCAATGTAAAACCAGATTGCTACATAAATATGGCGTTGCCTTCTTTTTAAGATTGTTCCAATCAAATTAATGCCAAAAACTACCCAGATTAAGACAACTGCAATATCTATTGGCCATTCTAATTCAGCATACTCTTTGGATGAATTTAATCCCAAGGGCAATGTAATTGTGGCTGCAAGAATTATTGCCTGCCAACCCCAAAAATTAATTCTGCTTAAAACATCATTAAACATTCTGGCTTTTAGCAATCTTTGGGTAGAATAATAGACGCCTAAAAAGATTCCATTTCCCACAAAAGCAAAAATCACCGCATTGGTGTGCAAAGGCCTCAATCGACCAAAACTTAGCCATGAAATGGCGTTACCTGATCCAGTAAATTCCAATAAACCTGGGTATATTAAAAGCAACGCAATGGTTAGCCCCACCAACATCCCTACAATTCCCCAAAGAATTGTGGCCCAAAGAAACATTTTTACGATTTTATTGTCATAATAAAACTGTTCTTTTTCCATACTTGTTTGATATATTAATTGTTAGTTATTTTTGATTGATTTTTGATTCTTTTTTATCTTTTTCATCTTTTTTCTTAACAATTACCAATTCATCATCAAACAGCATCCGAACCGAAGGCGTATAAGTATCCTCATATTGCCCAGACTTAACAGACTTTATAAATGCAGCAAAAAAAATTAAGGCAACAATAATGCTTACGCCTATTGTGATGTAAAGTACTTCCATTTTTTTTAATAAAATTCAAGACATTGATTCAATAGCAAATATAGATTTTCCTTTGGAAAAAAAAGAATATTTGTCATGTAAAAATAAAAAGATTATTGAATCCGACCATCCTCGAGGCAGAACTATTGGGGAATTTTCAGATGAATGCTTAATCGGTTTTTTATTTGATTTGTGCAGTGTGAAAATCAGGTATTTTTCGGTGGTAGCAAATCGTTAGTGGAAAGTTTGTCAGTTTCTTATTTAGTTTAATAAGCATTTTATTTATGAGGTGTTGAATTTGTAGTTTAAAATTCTAATCTGTTTAATTATTTAGCCTAAAAAAATATATAGATTTGATTTTTTTAGATTGTTGAATTTTTATCTTTCCAAGGAATTTTTCCTAATTTTATATTATAGTAATTAGCCGTGTCTTTTTCAAATTTAAGTTTTAATTTTTCTCCTTTTTTTAATCCCCAAGAATCATTTAAGTCGCAATTTACACGAATTATTTGTATTTTTTTTTCTGATTTATTAAGTTCTTCTAATAGAAATTTAAATTCTTCTCTAGTTGTTTTATACTTATTTAAGAAAGTACTCCAATAAAACAGAATATAGTAATCAGAGGTTACAATATTTGACAAATAGATTTTGTTACTATTCCTCAGATCTCTATAATCTACTTTTTTTAAATCATTTTGAAAATTACATAAAGGTATTGAATCTATGCTATTAGAAAATATATATGGCAATTGATCAGCAATGCAACTATTAGTCGGTATGCATAGTCTCATATTCTTTTTATTATAAATATTTAAATTTCCATTAGAAGATAGAGCTAATAAATTATCGATATCTGTAGAATCTTTTATACTACTTAGATATATATCATAAATTGAATCTTTACCAAATATTTTTTCCGATTCTTTAATTAATTCTTTGTTGTTATAAACGGTTGGGTTTTTAAATCCAATGATAGTTTTGTATATGTGAATACATGAATAAGAACAAGAAATTAAAAAGAATAGTAATATAATTTTTCTTTTCATTATTAATTTATATAACATTATTAACTTAGTTTAAGGAAAAAAGAGGTTAATCCATACTTTTCAATCTATTTAAAATTTGGTGATTTCTTTAAATTAAAGACGTTATAATTACAAGAGTTGTGTAGTTTATAATCTACATTTAATACTCTATATTATTTTAATTCTTTAATTTAAAATAATTGAAGAGAATGATTAATTTATAATTTTCTTTATTTTATGAGAACAGTAAAACAGGCTTTGTATTACTATTTTCCCTTACACACGTAAATTAACAGGTAAGTATAAAGAATAACAAGGAAGAGTCTTACAACTCTTCCTTGTTATTAATTTGTGAGGTTATTTACTTTAAAAATTTCCCCAATCAGTATTCTTATCAAATTGAAAATTAATATATCCATTTTCATTATCTTTAATAATTGAAGCTTGTAAAGTTCTTTTATTATCTTTATTCTCTCCTTTGCTCTCTATTTTCGGTAAATTATTCCCGCATCTAAATCCTACACCATCTTTACAACCAGATTTTCTTGTAGCAACTCTCCATTTTACATCAGGAGATTCTAATTCGTCTTTTCTCATTGTATTTTTAGAGTAATTGACTGGAACCTGTAAAATACCTGTTTCTTTGTTTAAAGTTGTTTCACGAGTATTGTCATAGATAACATTAAAACCTGTTATATCAGGAACATCCTCCTGATTTAGGATTAATATTGATGATTCACTAGGTTTTTTTAAAATAGATTCATCTTCATCACAAGAATTAAAAATGATTAAAGATAAAAACATAATTGATGTTAAAATTAGATTTTTCATAGATTATTTTGTTCTCAGTGCATTATTGCTTAGTGGTTGCTGTTAATAGAACTATATATTTAATTTATCCAACCAGTTAACCAATCTTTAAGAGGTCTTTTTAGAGAGTTAATTTCTTTTTTTTATATATCCAGATGTTGGAGGAACATGAAATTACTCTATAAAACCACACAAAAAATTACTAACATTTGATTATAAGGAAAGAAACCGTTTAAACCGTTTTTCCACAATTTTTGATAAATTTAGTTATTTTATTTTATTAATGAAATATTAATTTTAGTTATTATTATCTTATGCCTGTAACTCACTAGGTTACAGCGTATTTCTTTTGAGGAAGTTTTATTTAACCATTTTTAGATTAAACTTTTTTTAATTTAAAAAACCGATTATATTCTCATTATTAACTCACCTTACGCAATAACCACCTCAAAAAACATTGTTTTAACATTTGCATTG
>DAIQBF010000114.1:0-9356 GCA_036781305.1 Lutibacter sp. | reverse complement strand
ATACACAGCAGAATGATTAATGGCGAACAGCATCTGTACCAACAAAAAAATAAAAATTAAGCATATGAAAAGAATTACTTCCGCAGAAGCAAAAGAACTCAATCAAAACTTTGTTAAAACTCGTGGCAAAGCAATTGATGTTGCCATCAAAAAAAAAGATGCCATGTCTAGTTGGTTTTCTATGGATGAATTGAAAAATTTCATTGCCAATGTTGAAAAAGAAGGTGTAGATAAAGGAATTAAGGTAAACGGTATTCGTATTTACTTTGGGGCTTACACAAATGATGATAAGAATCCTGAAAAAAAGAACCTCTCTACGGTATTTTTAGTGCCAACACAGGCTAAAATTGGTTCGATGCAAATTGATGGCTTCGCTAATGAAGAAGCAAGTTCTGATATTACAGATATTGATGGATTGAATAGAGGGGGTTTGGGTTACCCACCATCCGCAACTTATCCTCAGTAGTTTGGAATATCTATTTTTATCCTACCCAATACTTTATTTTTTAGTAACTGTTTCAGGACTTATTAACTACCATAAAATCAGAAATAATTTTTATTTAAAACTTTTTCTGATTTTTATTGTCTATTCTTTTGCAACTGAGATTGTTGGGTTTATTTTCGGTCAAATTTTAGAATCAAATAGTTTTTTTATTTATAATACATGGAATCTTATTAATAATTATTTCTATTTATTTTTCTTTCTGGGTATTTTAAAAAGTGCTCTTAAAAAGAAACTTTTAAAATATTTAATGGTTATTTACACGGTTATAACTATTATTGACATCTCTTTTTTTACTAATTTTATAGAAAGAAGTATGGATTATAATATTATTATTGGAAGTATCATAATTGTTGTTGTGGTTCTGATTTATCTGACTGAATTATTGCAAGACGATGCTATTTTAAATTTAAAAGGATCCATGTTTTTCTGGATTAGTTTAGGAGCGCTACTGTTTAACATCGGTTTTATTCCAGTATTTGTAATCGCCGAATTTATTTCATACAGCGGCGTGTTTAGGATAATAACTTTGATACTGAATTTACTCATGGCTGGATGTTTTATTACTGGTTTTATAATCAGTAAAAAGGAGTTTAACAGTTAATAACAAATGGATCAACCGGAAATACAAATATTGGTTTTAGTAACTACAATAGTAGTGCTTATTTTAGCTGTTGCTTTAATATTCTTTTTCTCTTATTTTCAACAGAAGAAAACTGCGTATCTACAAGAACAACGTGAAACTCAGCAACGGTATGAGGAAGAAATTACCAAATCTAAGTTGGAAATTAATGAACAGGCCCTTAAAAATATCAGTTGGGAAATTCATGACAATATAGGGCAGCTTTTATCGGTGGCGAAAATGCAATTGAATATGGTTCATAGGGATTTACCGGAAAAGCAGCAATTAAAAGTTTTCGAAATTGGCGAAATCGTTGGAAAAAGCCTGCAAGAACTCAGGGGATTGGCAAAATCCCTAAATCCTGAAACCATAAAAAATAAGGGTTTATTAGAATCTATTACGCTTGAAATGGATCGATTCAATCGATTAAACGTTATAAATGCAGTTTTAAAAGTTTCTGAAGAATCATATAGCTTAATAAATGAAAAGGAAATCATTTTATTTAGAATTTTACAGGAATTTTGCAACAATAGCCTAAAGTATTCTGAGGCAAAAAATTTAACTGTTGAATTGAATTATAAGCCATCGCGTTTAGAAGTATTTATTGCAGATGATGGTATCGGGTTTGACCTGAATGATACTGCCAACTATGACGGAATTGGCCTTATGAATATGAAAAGTCGCACAAAATTAATCGGTGCAACTTATGAAATGAAATCTGAAGTAAATGGAGGAACTAAGCTTTATATTAGTTGTCCAAAAGAAAAAGCCCATGAAAAAAATTGACATTATTATTGTAGATGATCATTTGCTGTTTTCCCAAGCGCTTAATGGTTTAATTTCTGACCTCACAGCATTTAATGTGTTGGCTGTTTTAGCCAACGGAAAAGAGCTTGTAACATATTTATCTTCAGAAAATAAGCGTCCAGACATTGTTTTAATGGACGTTCAAATGCCTGTGATGAATGGGTTTGAAGCGACTAAATGGCTAAAAGAGAACCAACCCCAAATTAAAGTTTTGGCACTTTCCATGGAATGTGAAGAGGAAACTATTTTAAAAATGCTTTTCGCCGGCGCCAAAGGGTATTTGCTCAAAGATATTCACCCTTCTGAACTGGAACATGCGTTAAAAGAATTATATACAACAGGTTTTTATTATACCGCAAATGTGGCGAATACATTGTTGAATTCAACAAACCATAAGAAAAATATAAATAATATAATTTTGAATGAAAAGGAAATGAAATTCTTGAAATTGGCATGTACAGAAATGACTTATAAGCAAATAGCGGAGGTGATGTTTTTAAGTCCAAAAACCATTGAAAATTATAGAGAGGCTTTATTTGTTAAATTTAATGTTAAATCGCGAATTGGACTTGTTTTACATGCGATTAAAGAAAAAATTGTGGAACTATAATCTTATTTTAATTATTTTTAGGCTATTATTAAGTTTAAGAATAAAAAATTGAACGATTTTAATCGCATAAGGGAAAAACTTCAAGAGTTTATTAAAAAATATTATTTTAATGAATTGATAAAAGGATTGCTGTTGTTTTTCGCAATAGGAGTGCTGTATTTTATTTTTACACTTTTTGTTGAATATTTTTTATGGCTTAAACCTGTTGGCCGTTCTCTTCTATTTTGGCTTTTTGTTTCTATTGAAGTTGCTTTGTTTGTCGGCTATATTGTTTTTCCGATAATTAAGATATTCGGATTAAAAAGAGGATTAACCGAGGTTGAAGCTTCCAAAATTATTGGAAATCATTTTCCCGAGGTTAAAGACAAACTGCTGAATATGTTGCAATTAAGTGAGATTTCACAAAATTCTGAACTTGTTGAAGCCAGTATTTCCCAAAAATCAAAAGAACTTCAGCCCATTCCCTTTAAAAGAGCCGTCGATTTTACCAAAAACAAGAGATATTTAAAATTTGCAATTCTCCCATTTGTTATCTGGCTGTTTATTTTTATAACCGGAAATATTTCCATTTTAACGGATAGTTTTGCCAGGGTTGTGAATTATAGCCAAGTATATTCGCCACCGGCTCCGTTTTCCTTTTCCATTTTAAATGATTCTTTATCTGTGGTGGAAGGCGAACCTTTTAGGCTCCAGATCGAAACAATTGGAAACACAGTTCCCGAAAATGTTAAAATCAATTTTTTAAATGAAAGTTACTATTTGGAAAATAGCGCTTTAGGAAAATTCGAATATAATTTTTCAAGAGTTCAAAAGTCAATAAAATTCTTTTTGGAAGCCAATGGCGTAACTTCTGATGTTTATCTAATAAACAGTATTGAAACCCCTGTTATCAACAATTTAAAAATGGTTCTGCAATATCCCATTTATACGGGTAAACATAACGAAGTTATTCAAAATACAGGCAATGCAAATGTTCCGCAGGGAACAAATATTATTTGGCAAATTGAAACAAAAAAAACGGATACCATTTCTTTTATTCCAAATTTGGAACCGGCCGTTTATTTTATGCAAAACACAAAGGAGTATTTTAGTTTTACCAAACAGGTATTTAATGTCCTAAGCTATAAAATCAGCACTTCCAACCAAAAATTGCGCGACTATGAATCACTTAATTTTGTTATTCAGGTGATTCCTGATGAGCATCCGAAAATAATCGTAAACTCCAACATTGATTCCGTAAGCCGTGGTCCAGTTCAGTTTGCTGGTCAGATAAGTGATGATTATGGCATAAATAAACTTCAAATGGTGTATTACGATAAAAGTAATAAAGAGGAGTTTAAATCTCATTTAATTGATGTTGTAAAATCGTCCATTTCCGACTTTTATTATGTTTTTCCTGAAGGAATTTCTTTGGAAGAAGGTGTTGACTATGAGTTGTATTTCGAAGTATTTGACAACGATGCCGTTAACGGAAGCAAAAGCACAAAAAGCAGCTCTTTTTCTTATTATAAAAAAACGGAAGAGGAGATTAATAAGCTGTTATTAGAAGAACAAAAGGAAACCATTGGTGCGCTTTCAAAGCTGGTTGAAAAAACTAAACGATCAAATGACGGTTTGGAAAAAGTCAAAAATGAGTTTCAGAAAAAGGAAAAGATCGATTGGAATGACACGAAGAAATTGGAGGAATTGTTAAAACGGCAAAGCCAATATCAGGAAATGATTCAAAAGCAAACCAACCAACTTCAAAATAATTTGAAAGAGCAAACCGACCAAAAGGAAACAAAAGAAACAAAAGAAGAATTGCTTAAAAGAATTGAAGAAACTAAGAAGTTGGCGGAACAGGAAAAAATGTTGGAGGAATTAAAGGCGCTTTCAAAAAAACTGGATAAGGAAGATTTGGTTGAGAAGTTAAAAGAAATGGCCAAAAAGAACCAGAGAAACGAATTGAGTTTAGAACGTATTTTAGAACTCACCAAACGTTTTTACGTGGAACAAAAGGCAAATCAACTTCGTGAAAATATTGAAAATCTATCAAAAAAGGAAGATAAATTATCCGACGAAAATCCAGAAAATAACACTTCAGAAAAGCAACAGGAAATCAACAAGGAATTTGACGACATTAGAAAAGAGGACAAGGAATTGCAAAAAGAAAATCAGGATTTAAAGCGGCCAATGAAACTTCCCGAAAATAAGGAGGAAATGAACGGAATTGACATCGACTTAAATCAATCTTTAGATCAATTAAAGGGGCAACAAAAAGAAAATGCTAAAAAAAGCCAGAAATCAGCCGCTAAAAAAATGCAGCAATTAAGCAAAAGAATGGAGCAGGCCATGAGGTTTATGGAAGGGGAATCTATCGATGAAAATATTGATGATTTGCGAAAAATCATCGACAATCTGATTGTTTTTTCCTTTGAGCAGGAAGATTTGCTCAACCGTTTTTCTGCTGCAGGCATTGGGCATCCGGAATATGCAAACAATTTAAAAAAACAACATGTTTTAAAAGAGTATTTTAATTATATTGATGACAGTTTGTATGTGTTGGCTTTGCGATTGGTTCAAATGAGCACAATGATTCAAAAGGAAGTTTCTGATGTCCATTATAATTTGGATGAATCTTTAGTGAATTTCACCGATGATAAAGCCAATCTCGGAATTTCGAATCAGCAATTTGTGATTACTTCCGCAAACAATCTGGCCAACTCACTTAGTGATTTATTGGAAAGGTTAATGAATGCCTCACCAAGTTTTGGCCAAGGGAAAGGTAAGGGAAATTCCCCACAGTTTAGTTTGCCCGACATTATTAAAAAGCAAGGGGAACTCAACGAACAAATGAAGGATGGCGTAGAAAAAGGTGAAAATGTGGGAAAGGAAGGAAAGAAGCCTGATGAAAATGGTGATGCCATGAACGATGAATTGTATGAAATATACAAGCAGCAAGAACAGCTCAAAGGAATGTTGAAAGATATTTTAGGGGAGGATCCAAACAGTTCTAAGAGCGCAGGTGAGGCTTTAAAGAAAATGGAGGAATTGGAAAAGGAATTGCTGGAAAGAGGTTTCACAAAAGCATTAACGCAAAAAATTATACAACTGAATTATGAGTTGCTGAAATTACAAAAAGCAAAATTGGAGCAAGGGGAGGATAATATTAGAAAATCCGAAACGCCGAAAGCAATTTTTGAAAAACGGAATATCGAGGCAATCAAGGTTGAAAATCCGTATTTTAATACCAATGAAATATTAAACAGACAATCATTACCTTTGCAAACAATATATAAGAAGAAAGTACAGGAGTATTTTAAAACAGAACAACAACAAGTGAAAGATGATTGAATTCAATTACGAAACGAATTTCAAATTGGATAATGAAGAAGTAATCCAGAAATGGATCTCGGCCTGTGTAGATGCCTATGGTTTTAAAGAGGGGGAGTTGAACTATATTTTCTGCGATGATGTGTACTTGCTCAAATTAAACGTAGAATTTTTGGAGCACGATACACTAACCGACATTATTAGTTTTGATTATACGATGGGGAAATTAATCAGCGGAGATATCTTTATTTCTGTGGAACGTGTGCTTGAAAATGCGCAAACATTCAGTCAAACTATTGATAATGAGATTCGCAGAGTGATGATTCATGGCGTTTTACACTATATGGGATTCAAGGATAAGTCCTTGAAAGACAAGGAGATAATGAGGGCGGAAGAGGATAAATGCTTGGCATTATTCAATACTTTATAAACGTTCCACGTGGAACACAATTTTAAACTATGTTTAGTACAGTATATGATGTTATTGTAGTTGGAGGTGGGCACGCCGGCAGTGAAGCTGCGGCAGCTAGCGCAAATATGGGTGCACACACGCTTTTAATTACGATGAGTTTACAGAATATTGCCCAAATGAGTTGCAATCCGGCAATGGGCGGAATTGCCAAAGGACAAATTGTCCGCGAAATTGACGCTTTGGGCGGATACAGTGGCGTGGTGACCGACAAGACTGCTATTCAATTTAAGATGTTGAACAAGTCGAAAGGTCCTGCGATGTGGAGCCCACGCACCCAGAGTGACAGAATGCGTTTTTCTGAATGCTGGCGGTTGATGCTTGAGCAAACAGACAAATTAGATTTTTATCAGGATTCCGTAAACGGATTGTTGTTTGAAGGCGATAAAATTGTGGGCGTAAAAACGGCACTGGGGATTGAAATAAAATCCAAATCGGTAATTATTACTGCCGGAACTTTTTTGAATGGATTGATTCATATTGGCGATAAATCTTTTGGAGGAGGAAGGGCAGGAGAAAAGGCATCCACCGGAATTACGGAAGATTTGGTTAAAATGGGTTTTGAATCCGGAAGAATGAAAACCGGAACGCCGCCGCGCGTCGATGGTCGATCCTTGGATTATTCCAAAATGATTGAGCAGCCCGGTGATGAAAATCCAGAAAAATTTTCTTATTTGGCTACCACAAAACCATTGAAAACCCAACGTTCTTGTTATATGACTTACACTTCGTTGGAGGTTCATGATATTCTACGGGAAGGTTTTGACAGGTCGCCCATGTTTAACGGTCGAATACAAAGTATCGGTCCGCGATATTGCCCATCAATTGAAGACAAGATAGATCGATTTGCCACTAAAACACGTCACCAGATTTTTGTGGAGCCGGAAGGCTGGGATACTGTCGAGGTTTATGTAAATGGTTTTTCCACTTCATTGCCGGAAGATATTCAGGATAAAGCATTGCGGAAAGTTGCGGGTTTTGAGAACGTGAAATTCTTCAGATTTGGATACGCTATTGAATACGATTATTTTCCGCCAACACAATTAAAACACTCCTTAGAAACAAAAAGAATTAAAAACCTTTATTTCGCCGGGCAAATAAATGGGACTACAGGTTATGAAGAAGCTGCAGCGCAAGGATTGATGGCCGGTATAAATGCGGTGCTCAATATTCAGGGAAAAGAACCTTTTGTGCTGAAGCGCGATGAAGCATATATAGGGGTTTTAATCGATGATTTGATCACTAAAGGAACGGAAGAACCCTATCGCATGTTTACTTCAAGGGCTGAATACAGAACTTTGTTGCGTCAGGACAATGCCGATTTAAGGTTAACGCCCATGGCTTATAAATTGGGGATGGTTTCCAAAGAACGGATGGACAGGGTGGTGGAAAAGCAGGATAAAACCGATTTGTTTGTGAAATTTTTACTGGAAACCAGTGTGCTTCCAGAAGAGATAAATCCTATTTTGGAAGCCAACAATTCTGCTAAAATTGACCAGTCCATGAAGCTGTTTAAGATTGCGGCGAGACCACAATTGAATTTTACAGACCTTAGAAAACTGGCTAAAGTGGAAGCGTTTGTTATTGACAACAATATCAATCGTGAGGTTGAGGAACAAACCGAGATCCACGTAAAATATGCGGGTTATATTGATAAGGAGAGGAATCAGGCCGACAAAGTTAATCGATTGGAGAATGTTTCCATACCTTCAAATTTTGATTATTCTAAAGTGAAATCTTTGTCGATAGAAGCGCGTCAGAAATTAAGTAAAATTCAACCGATAACCATCTCGCAAGCGAGCAGAATTAGTGGCGTTTCGCCAAGCGATATTGCTGTTTTGCTGGTTTATATGGGACGGTAATTTTAAGCGTTCCACGTGGAACGCCTGAAAAATTATTCTTATCTATTTCAATATTATAAAAAATGAGTTCTGAAAAAGTGCGTTATCTAACGTGTAAAGATTATACAGTTTCCGCCAAAAATTTTGATTTGTTATATCATTCAGCCATGGATATGCTTGAAACTTTTCCCCAGCCAAAAGCCGAAGAATTGTCTGGATATTATGAAAGCGATGATTATATTTCTCATACCGATTCAAAAGAAACGGTTATTGATCAGCTGTATCAAATTGTAAAAAAACACGCGCTAACCAATAAATTAAAACTCATCAATTCTTTCAAAACAGCTGATAAAAATTTGTTGGATATCGGTTGCGGAACAGGTGATTTTTTGCTGGTTTGTAAAAATAATGGATGGAAAGTAACAGGAGTAGAGCCAAATGCAAAAGCCAAAATTACTGCAGATAATAAATTAAAAGGAACATCGGATTCAGAAGTTTATGATGAAATCAATCAGTTAAAAAATGAAGCGCAATTTGACGTTATCACCTTATGGCATGTTTTGGAACACGTTCCAAACTTAGAAGCATATATTTCAACATTGAAAAAACTGTTAAAACCCAATGGCGTTTTAATAGTTGCGGTGCCAAATTTTAAAAGTTTCGATGCTAATTATTACAAACAATATTGGGCAGCATTTGATGTTCCAAGACATTTGTGGCATTTTTCACAAAAATCGATTCAATTGTTATTTTCAAAACAAGAAATGAACGTCGTGAAAATTTTACCAATGTGGTTTGATTCCTTTTATGTTTCCTTATTGAGTGAAAAATATAAAAATGGGAAAAGTAATTTTTTGAAGGCTTTTTACATCGGTTTAATCTCAAATATGAAAGCAATGAGTACCAAAGAGTATTCCTCCTTAATTTACATCCTAAAAAAAGCTAAATATTAATTTTAAGATGAATTTAGAACGACTTTTACGCTCATGTAAGTTGTGCCATTTCTTTTCGTTAAAACAGCCTAAATCACGCTATAAATACCCCGTTTTTTATCAGAATTTATTATAATAACACCTTCTATGATAAATAAAATCAATATTATAAATTATTTTACAAAACATTGTTTTTTGTTTATATATTCGCACAAAATTAAATCAACTATTCAAAATAAAAAAAAAAAAAAAAATACTCAT
>DAIQBF010000113.1:0-9406 GCA_036781305.1 Lutibacter sp. | reverse complement strand
TGATTCTTATGGGCGACATTGAAAAAGAATCCGAACTTTATGCCATCGTTTATCAATATATCAGAAATATAAAGTTTTATGAGTCGAACAATCTTGCTTTGCGATTAAATGAAATTCCTTCCCACTCACACTTTACCTTGTTAAACCAATTTAAATAAATGCGCATAATTTCGGGAATACATAAAAGCAAACGCATACAGGCACCTAAAAATTTACCTGTAAGGCCAACAACCGATATGGCAAAAGAAGCGTTGTTTAACATTCTTAATAATTTGTATTATTTTAATGAACTCGCAGTTTTGGATTTATTTTCAGGAACAGGAAATATAAGTTATGAATTTGGTTCAAGAGGAACTGAAAATATTACGGCTGTTGATGCGCATTCCGGGTGTATTCAATTTATAAACACGACTTCCAAAGCGTTGGATTTATCAATTACCACCATTAAAAGTGATGTTTTTAAATTTTTGGAAAAGGCCAATGCAAAATATGATGTCATTTTTGCCGATGCCCCTTATGGATTTGAACTTGAGTTGTTTGAGAAGATTGTAGCGCAGGTTTTTGAAAATAATTTATTGAATGAAGGCGGTATTTTAGTAATTGAACACTCCAAACAAACCAATTTCAAAAACCATACTCGATTAAGTTACCAAAAAAAATACGGGGGAAATATGTTCAGTTTTTTTGAAAATGAGGAAATTGCCTAAAATAAGGATTCTATAATTTGTTTTTCGCTAATCCCTTCTGCTTCAGCTTTGTAATTTCGCACTATTCGGTGGCGCAATATAGAAAAAGCCACAGCCTGAACATCTTCAATATCAGGGGAATATTTCTCATTTACCGCAGCATTTGCCTTCGCCCCCAAAATTAAGAATTGGGAAGCTCTTGGACCTGCACCCCAATCTATATAGTCATTTACCATTTTGGTTGAAGAAGCCGTATTAGGGCGTGTTTTAGACACCAAACCCACAGCGTATTCTATTACATTGTCCGCAACCGGAATTCGTCTGATCAGCCGCTGAAAATTCGTTATTTCATCAGCAGACAGAATTGTACCGACTACTTTTTTCACATCGTTGGTGGTGCTTTTTACCACCTCAACTTCTTCCTTAAAACTAGGATAATCCAAATTTATCGAAAACATAAACCTATCTAACTGGGCTTCCGGAAGCGGATAGGTTCCCTCCTGCTCAATTGGGTTTTGGGTAGCCAACACAAAAAAAGGGTTTGCCAATTTATGTTGGTGTCCGGAAATTGTTACCGATCGCTCCTGCATTGCTTCCAATAAGGCTGCTTGCGTTTTTGGAGGGGTTCTGTTAATTTCATCAGCCAGAATGATATTGCTGAAAATAGGTCCTTTTAAAAACTTAAAATGGGTTGTTTCATCTAAAATTTCACTTCCTAAAATATCGGAAGGCATTAAATCTGGCGTAAACTGGATGCGTTTAAAATCTAGTCCCAACGTTTCTGAGATTGTTTGTACCATTAACGTTTTCGCCAATCCCGGAACGCCAATCAACAAAGAATGGCTACTGCATAAGATGGAAATTAAAATATGGTCTATGGCTTCATTTTGCCCAATAATTACCTTCCCAATTTCCTGCTTAAGCGCTTTATGTTTTTCAACCAACTCTTTCAATGCCGTAACGTCTGACATATTATTCCTTTTTCCAGTTATTTTTGAAATCGCAATTCTTATAATCGTTGTTTATTTTAATGTACGTATCTTTAATTTTGTCTTTAGCCCATTTTTCAACAGTTTCTTCTTGCTTTTTTTGCAGGGTTAATTGTTGAATTTTTTCGTAATCTTTAATGAAATCGGCAGTATGCGCCTCTTCTTTGCTTTTTACCAAAATTATTTTATGCATTTTCGATTCTCCCCTAACTTCATCATAAAAAGGCTCCGTAATTTCACCTGCTTTAAGGTTGCTTATTCTGTTGTATAGATTTGGATCCATCCGGGTTAAATCGAAACGCGTATCGTTTGTTTGTGGATTCAACAGCAGTCCGTTATTATTTTTGGTTTCTTTGTCTTCGGAATATTTTACAACAGCTTCCTCAAAGGTTATTTCTCCATTGAGCACTTGTTCCCTAATTTTAACCAATTCGTTGTATGAAGCATCCAATTCTGCCTTACTTATCTTTGGCTGAATTAAAATATGGCGCACATCTCGTTCTTGCCCTTTAATTTTTTCGACCTTAATAATATGAAAACCAAATCCCGATTCAAAGGGTTCGGAAATCTCTCCTTCATCCAAACTAAAAGCCACTTCTTTAAATTCTTTTATAAAGCCGCTTTGTCTGGTAAGGGTATATAATCCGGCAGCTCCAGGTCCAGTTCCTGAAACGGCGGGATCATCAGAATTGATTATCGCTTTTAGTTTAAAACTGAAACCGCTTTCAATTTCTTTTTTAATTTCTTTCAATTTTTCAATAACGCGGTTTGTTTCTTCTTCAGAAGGCTTTATCATTTTTACAATTTGGGCCAATTCAATTTCTGCACTGAATTCAGGTAAATTCCCGTCTTTTTCAAGATTTTTAAAATAGGTTCTCACCTCTTCGGGAGTCACATCAATTTTTTCGGTAATGCTCGCTCTTTCCTTTTGAATAAGAAGTTGTTCTTTTTGGATTTCGTACAATTCTTTTCTTAAATCCTCCTCATCGTTAAATCCGTACATTTTCACTACTTTTTCCATGGTTCCCAATTGTTGGGTGAAATAAGAGATATTACGCTCAACTTCTTGATTTATTTCAGCATCTGTAGTTACTATGCTGTCAACTACCGCATGGTGCGCAATTAGTTTTTGTGTCATTACTTCTTCCAATATTTCGCAATCCGTAATGTCTAATTTTCCCTCAATACGTTGTTGTAATTCTTTTTTGAATTTATCAATATCCGAATCCAGCACTATATTTTTCCCAACCACAACAGCTACGCCATCTATTTTTATTCGTTCTTGCTTTATTTGCTCTTGCGCATTTATTCCCGTAATAAATAACAGTAATGCTATTACTATTGTATTTTTTTTCATCTGTTTAAATCTTATTTTTAGTGGGAACAGATGCTGTTCGCCAGTTATTATTCTTTTTTGTATCAAAATTTGAAATGCTCGTTTCATCCTAATATATTTCAAATTGTTGTTTTTTAATTGCATCGTTAATTAATGTTTCTTCAATATTCCTTAATAATAATAATTTGCGCTGATGTAAAATCATTTGTTTAACAGTAGGTGTGATATAGCTTTTTGGAGCAATTTCATTACTTAATAATACCTTTTTTATAGCGATCAAATATAAGCTTAATGAATCTTCTTTTTGAATAAAATTATCTTTTTTTAACAACTGCTGTTTATCCTCTGTTTTTAAAATTGGAATTTTATTAATTAAATCGTTATATTTAATCCAGATTGAATCATTTAAATGATGTGATTGCAAAAAAATCTCCTTTTTCTTTAAATTCTCAAAATCTGCCTTTTTGGTCGATTTAAATAGTTTTATAAGTTCATTTTTATTTAAAACATCCTTCCCAATTTTAATATATTTAAATTTAACCAATTCTTCATTAAGCCTAAAATTTTCATTGTTATTCAAATAAAATTGATCAACATCATCATCGGTAATTACAGTGTCTAAATATTGTTTTACCGCGGCTTCTTTGTAGGAGTTTATAAACAAATCCTCCCGGTATTTTTTAACCAAATCTTCAAATTCATCTTTCTTATTTTCTAAATTTAATTGGGCCTTGGACAATAATAATTGCTGCTTAACCCAATTGTTGATGTAATTATTAACCAGCGTTATACTGTCCTGCTCGGTGATGTCTTTTGTAAAAGCAGCCTTTAAGTCATCTTTGTACAAATAGGTGTCATTCACCCTTGCAACGGCCTTTCGGACATCTTTTTTAAATGTAAAATAATTACAGGATTGCATTAGAAAAAGTGACAATGCCAAATAAAAATATGTTGGTTTCATAAAAGATTTTTCTGCCTTAAAAAGACTTGTTTAAATTTAACAAAGTCGGTGCAATTTATTTTTAATTTTCGGTAAGTGATGTTAAAGGAATCACAAAGAAATAATTCCTTCAATTTTTTCAGCCTCAACGTATATTGAAATGATATCGTCGGCATTATCCATGATCACATGAATGGAAACACTGGTGAATTTTCCCGTTTTTGAAGCAGTTTTTGTAATCACGGCTCCTTTAAAATCAAATAAATTCTCAACTTGTTTTATTTTTTCTTCGTGGGTGGAAACAATAAATTTAAATAAGTATTCAGACGGGAAAATATTACTCTCATCCAATTTTTTTTTCAACTTTTCGTAGAATTCTGTTCTATTATCCATTTCTTTTTAAAAATAAAGGTTTGCAAATACAATACCGTTTTAAAGATGTTAATATTTAGCTGACAAAATTACATGATTATATTTAGTATAATTTAATGAATACCCTATTTTTGTGGAATGCAAACTAAAATTGTAATCACCGGAGGCCCCGGAACCGGCAAATCTACCATCATAAAAGAATTGGTTAAACGCAATTTCACTTGTATGCATGAAATTTCGAGAGCGGTTACGCAAAATGCCCGACAAAATGGCACGGAACAACTGTTTTTAACTAAACCCTTATTGTTTAGCGAATTGTTACTGGAAGGGCGGGTAAATCAGTATATCGAGGCCGAAAAAGGGAATAGTGCTATGGTATTTTTCGACAGGGGTATTCCAGATGTACATGCTTACATGAATTATATTGGTGTAGATTACCCTAAAACCTATATCAATACCAGTAATTTTTATCGTTATAATTATATTTTTTTAATGGCTCCATGGGAAGAAATTTATATTACAGATGATGAGCGATACGAAAATTTTGAACAGGCATTAGCCATTCACAATCATCTGGAAAAAACTTATGCCGCATTAAATTATTCTATTATTGCTGTTCCAACTGGAACAATTGAAGAAAGAACCGATTTTATTTTAGCTTCCATAAAATAATGGATACACCACAAGAAATACTTAAAAAATATTGGGGATACGACCAATTTATAAATCCCCAGGAGGAAATTATATCTTCTGTTTTAAAAGGTAAAAACACCATTGTTTTGTTGCCAACCAGCGGTGGAAAATCGATTTGCTATCAGGTTCCCGGATTGATTTTAGAAGGTGTTTGCATTGTAATTTCGCCACTTATCGCTTTAATTCACGATCAGGTTAATTATTTAAAGGAAAAAAACATTAAAGCAATTGCCTTAACTTCCCAACTTTCACAGGACGAAATAATTATTGCATTTGATAATTTACAGTTTGGAAATTTTAAATTTCTATACCTATCTCCAGAAAAACTGCAATCGAGTTTTATTCAGGAAAAAATTTTACAGTTAAATATTTCCCTTATCGCCATTGATGAAGCCCACTGTATTTCGGAATGGGGACACGATTTTAGACCTTCTTATTTAAAATTAAGCCTGCTAAAAGAATTGAAACCAGAAGCTACTTTTATTGCATTAACCGCAACGGCCACGCAACGTGTTTTGGAGGATATCCAGAATAACTTAGGGCTAAAAGGAGCCAAGATTATTAAAAAATCATTTAAACGGGAAAATTTATTTTATCACGTTCGCATTACCGAGGATATTTATGGCAAACTGCTTCAAATTTTGTCCAAAATAAACGCTTCAACAATTATTTACACCAACAACCGGAAACAAACCAAGGAAGTGTGTCATTTTTTACAGAAAAATAATTTCAAAAGCAGTTTTTACCACGGTGGATTGTCCAACACCGAAAAAACCGAAGCCTACACCAATTGGATGAGCGACAAAACACCTATTATGGTGGCCACAAATGCTTTTGGAATGGGCATCAACAAATTGAATGTAAGAGCGGTTATTCATATAAATATACCAAACAGCCTGGAAAATTACATTCAGGAAGCTGGAAGAGCCGGAAGAGACGGAAAAACATCCTACGCCATCATTTTAGCCAATAAAACAACACTTTATGAGGCTTCGGCAAAATTTGAAGCCAACACCGCCACCACCAAAACCGTAAAACTTGTTTATCATCATTTAAATCAGTATTATGCCATTTCCTTTGGTGAAATGCCCCTGCAACCATTCAACTTTTCATTGCAGGAATTTTGTGCAACCTATAACTTAAGCCTGTTGTTAACATACAATGCCATAAAAGTTTTAGAAAGGGAAAATATTCTTTTGCTAGATGAAAATTATAACAAGAAATCAACGCTGAAGTTTTTGGTCAACAACAATCAAATTTTCGATTATTTAAACAATCACCCTTCAACAAATGAACTCATTAAACTCATATTGAGAAGTTACGGAGGAATTTTTGAGCATTACACGATTATTAATGAATACAAACTTTCCAAAAAATTAAATTTTTCAAAAAATGAGGTGGTTAAGCAACTCATGGAATTGCATAGAAATGGCCTCGTGCATTACAGTTATGAAAACACCACGTCCCGACTTTCATTTTTAATTGCGAGAGATGATAATTACACCATCAACAGCATTTCAAAAAATATTGAGCAACAAAATAATTTAAAGTCGGAAAAACTAAAAGCCGTCATTTCCTATATTGAGAACACAAAAACATGCAGAACCCTCCAGTTTCTCTCCTATTTTAATGAATCTGTAACGGAGGCTTGCGGTACTTGCGACAATTGTTTAACGAAAAAAGCAAAAAACAATCCAATACAATCAATTTTGAACCAAATCCTTGAATTGCTAAAAGATCGCATCCTCTCTTCCCGGGAATTGGTGGTGTTGTTAGATTATTCAGAAAGTGAAATTCTAAATTCATTAAAAATACTCTTAGAAAAAAGTAAAATAACGATAACTTCGCAAAATAAATTTAAACGCACTTTTTAATGAGAGATTTACGTATTGTATTTATGGGAACTCCAGATTTTGCAGTTGCGACGTTAGATGCCCTTGTAAAAGCGAAATTCATTGTGGTTGGCGTGGTGACTGCACCGGACAAACCAGCAGGAAGAGGTCAAAAAATTCAGCAATCTCCTGTAAAAAAATATGCATTGGCGCATAATTTAACCGTTTTACAACCAAGCAATTTAAAAAGTGAAGAATTTATTGCCCAATTAAAAAGCTTAAATGCCAATTTACAAATTGTTGTTGCATTTAGAATGCTGCCAAAAGCAGTGTGGCAGCTTCCTGAATTCGGCACGTTTAACCTGCACGCATCGCTTTTGCCAAATTATAGGGGAGCCGCACCCATAAATTGGGCCATCATTAACGGTGAAACCAAAACTGGCGTCACCACATTTTTTATTGATGAAAAAATTGATACCGGAAACATTATTTTACAGGAAGAAGTTTTAATTGGTGAACATGAAACTTTAGGACAATTGCATGACAAATTGATGGGAGTTGGCAGCAGATTGGTGGTAAAAACGGTTCAGCAAATTGAAAAAGGGACTGTTATAACTGTTAAACAACCTAAAATTGAAGAAAGATCGGCTCCAAAAATATTTACTGAAACATGCAAAATTAATTGGAATGATTCTTTAACCAACACCTACAATTTAATAAGGGGTTTAAATCCTTATCCTGCTGCATGGACAACCCTCATAAATAATAATGAAGAAATTAAAGTTAAAATTTATGGTGTAAAAATGGAGTTTGCATCGCATCATAATAAAACAGGAACCTTAATTACTTCCAAAAATGAAATTAAAGTCGCCGTAAATGGAGGTTATATTATTATAGAAAGTTTACAGCTCGCGGGCAAAAAACAAATGGACAGCAAAAGTTTGCTAAATGGTTTCCGATTTCATGAAAATGCACGTATGCAATAAACCCTATATTTTATTGGGCTTCAGGCATATTTCACCAATAATGGCTTAGGTTATTAACATTTACCATTATTTATCAACAAAAACGTCATTTTTTTTAGCAAAAACTTGCACAAACCCTTATTCCGTATAACTTTGTTAAGCTAATTAGTAGCAAAATGTGTTTAACCAATTAATTTAATATTTAAATTTATGAACAAATCAGATTTAATTGATGCAATGGCAGCTGATGCCGGTATCACAAAAGCAGCTGCAAAAGCAGCTCTGGAATCATTAACAGGAAATGTAACAGGCGCTCTTAATAAAGGAGATAAAGTAGCTTTAGTTGGATGGGGAACTTGGTCTGTATCTAAAAGAGCAGCAAGAGAAGGAAGAAATCCACAAACAGGAAAAACTATTAAAATTGCAGCAAAAAATGTTGTGAAATTTAAAGCAGGAGCCGGACTTAGCGATGCCGTAAACTAATATGTGAGAATTATTTTTTTTACATTAAACTCTCTAAAAAATACTTAGAGAGTTTTTTTTATTAAATTTTTTTATTACATTTAAGAATTCATTACTACTACTATGCTAATAAAAAATCCATCAAAAGGAAGATTGCTGGTTGCAGAACCTTCTATTTTAAATGACAAAGCATTTAACAGGTCGGTTATTTATTTAACCGAACATGGAGAGGAAGGTTGTATTGGATTTATTTTGAACAGACCCTCCAAATTTGTGCTGAATGATTTAATTCCTGAAATAAATTGCGATTTCAAAATATATAATGGAGGTCCCGTAGAACAAGAAAACCTCTATTTTATACATAATTCCCCAAACTTAATTCCCGATAGCATTCAAATAGACAAAAATATTTATTGGGGTGGCAATTTTGAGATTTTAACCGACTTGTTAAACAACAATCTCCTTGAACCTTCAGACATTCGATTTTTCTTAGGCTATTCAGGCTGGTCTATGGATCAATTAAAAGATGAATTAAATAAATCTTCTTGGGTGGTCACAGAAAATAAATATATAAATTTACTGCAGGAAAACAGCACTACTTTATGGAAAAATCAATTGATGGAATTTGGTGGTGAGTACCAGATATGGGCAAATGCACCTAAAAATCCGGCATTAAATTAACTCTCTTAACGCCAAAGCCAATTCATTGGATACTTTCTTATTAAAATTGCATTTTTTATATTGTGTAATCGGCTGAATGCCCACAATGGAATTTGTGATAAAAATCTCATCGGCTTTTTGCAGTTCAAAAGGAGAAATTTCAACTTCCTCAATGGCATAATCATCCCTTTTTGAAACCATTTCCAGTATCTTTTTTCTTATGATTCCTTTTATGCAACCTTCCGTAATTGGAGGTGTTTTAATTTTATTTCCCAATACCACAAAAATATTTCCGTTGATTGCTTCAACCACATGTTTTTTTTCATTCACCAAAATACAGTTGTCGAACCCATTTTCAGAGGCATAGATACTGGCCAAAACATTGGTTATTTTGTTCGTGGTTTTTATGGTTGATAAAATATCGGAATTCAGGTAATAATCCTTAAAAATATCAACAGAATATGTTTCTTT
>DAIQBF010000112.1:0-9471 GCA_036781305.1 Lutibacter sp. | reverse complement strand
CTGCTCTGTGACGATCGGTTAATGGAATTCCGAGCGTCTTGCATAAATTTCCAAGTTTATAGGAATTGAGGTTGGGAATTAATTTTTTGCTTAATTCAACCGTACAAAGTGTTTTTCTGCTGAATTCAAATCCCAAGCGCCTAAATTCAGTTGTTAAAATTCTGTTGTCAAAATTTGCATTGTGGGCCACTAAAACACAATCCGCCGTAATTTCTACAATTCGTTTTGCAACCTCATAAAATTTAGGCGCATTTTTTAACATCCCCGAGTTGATACCAGTTAGGTTAACCACAAAAGGCTGGATTTCTATTTCAGGATTCACCAAACTTATAAATTGATCAACAATTTGGTGTCCGTCAAATTTATAAATGGCAATTTCTGTAATGCCTTCTTCATTAAATTTTCCTCCTGTGGTTTCTATGTCGAGTATTGCGTACAAATTAATTATAATTTCGTGTTCCAAAAATAGCGCTTCCAACCCTAATCATCGTGCTTCCTTCTTCTATGGCAATTTTATAGTCGCCACTCATTCCCATGGACAAAATAGTCGGATTAACATTAAGCAATATATATTTTTGAAGCGAATCAAAAAAGGTTTTTAACTTTTTAAATTCTGCCCGTATAATATCATTATTTTCTGTAAAACTGGCCATTCCCATCAATCCTTGGATGTTTATGTTTTCCAGGTTTTTTAATTCTTCAGATTTTAATAATTGTTCAACTTCAGCATAAGACAATCCGAATTTAGTTTCTTCACTTGCAATTTTTACTTCCAGCAGGCAATTAATAATTCGGTTGTGTTTAAGCGCTTGCTTGTTTATTTCTTTAAGTGTTTTAAAACTGTCAACTCCATGAATTAAATGCACAAAATTGGCCATATACTTCACTTTGTTGCTTTGTAAATGACCGATCATATGCCATTCGATATCTTTGGGCAAGCTATCGAACTTTTCAGCCATTTCCTGAATTTTATTTTCTCCGAAAGCCCTTTGGCCAGCCTGATATGCTTTTAAAATATCAGCAATAGGATGGGTTTTAGAAACCGCTACTAATATAACATTTTCAGGCAGTGAATTTTTGATATTATTTAAATTATTTTTTATGTTCACCAAATTAATTTAATTTATTGATAACCAAACCCGAGCGTAGCTTTGGTTCAAACCAAGTTACTTTTGGGGGCATAATATTACCGGTATCGGCAATATTCATTAATTGATTCATGCTTACGGGAAATAGGGCAAAAGCCACAGCCATTTCACCGCTGTCAACTCGTTTGCTTAATTCCGCTAAACCCCTGATACCGCCAACAAAATCAATTCGAGTGTCTGTTCTTAAGTTTATGATATTTAAAATAGGTTCCAAAATATATTTTGACAAAACGCTCACATCTAAACTGTCAATGGGATTGTCATCATTATAAGTGGGTTTTTTTGCGGTTAAACCATACCATTTTCCGTCTAAATACATGGAGAAGTCGTGTAGTTTTTCCGGTTTTACAATGGATCCGCTAATTTGTGTAATGCCAAAATTTTCATCAATTTTTTCTAAAAACGCAGCATTGTCTAGGCCATTTAAATCTTTTACAACGCGATTGTAATCAATTATTTGCAATTGGTTATCCGGAAAATGCACCGCCATAAAATAATTATAGGGCTCATTGCCTGTATGATTTGGATTTTGAGCTCTAAATTCGGCACTCATTCCAGCGGCAGCTGCAGTTCTATGGTGTCCGTCAGCCACATAAGTGCAAGGAACTTTTTCTATAAAAAGTTCTTCTAAAGTTTTATTAATTTCCGCATTTTCAATTACCCAAAAATGATGTCCGAACCCATCCTCAGAAGTAAAATCATAAATAGGCTTGTTATTAGTTATAATATTTGTAACAATTGCATCTATTTCGGGAACGGCTCTGTAAGTGAAAAATACGGGTTCAATGTTTGCCACTAAGATTCTTGAGAGTACTTTACGGTCTTCTTCTTTGTCCGGACGCGTTAATTCATGTTTTTTTATTTTTCCATCAAAATAATCTTGACAAGAAGCGGCGCCAACAACACCATATTGTGTTTTTCCATTCATCGTTTGGGCGTAAATATAATAATGAGCATCATTATCTTGTACCAAAAAACCTTTTTCTTGAAAAGAATTAAAGTTGGACCTTGCATGTAAATAAACTTTTTCATCGTGAGAATCTGTGCCTTTTTCAAATTCAATTTCCGCACGGGTAATACGTAATAAAGATGCCTTTTTACCATTGGCCATTTTAGTGGCTTCTTCGGAATTCATTACATCGTAAGGCAAACAAGCTAATTCTTCAACAATATTTTTAGGTGGTCGAAGTCCTTTAAAGGGTTTAATAATTGCCATTTGTTACAATTTAGTATTAAAAAAAGTAATGATTTGTGAAGCCAATTCCGTGCCGATTCTATCTTGTGCTTCAGCAGTTGCAGCACCTATATGTGGCGTTAATGATAGGTTGGCATTCATTAACAATTGAATTTCAGGAGTTGGTTCTTTTTCAAATACGTCAAGAGCTGCACCAGAGATTTTACCGTTTTCAATAGCTTTTACCAAAGCAACTTCATCAATTACACCGCCACGTGAGGCATTCACAATAAATGAATTTTGTTTCATCATATCAAATTCCTTTGTAGAAAGAACATAACCTTTTTGGGCTGGAACGTGGATTGAAATAAAATCAGCCTGTTTTAAAACCTCTTCTTTAGAAATGGTTTTTATGTTGAAAAAAACGGTTTGATGGTCAAAAAATTCAAGTTCTAACGTTGCACCCTCAAGGAATGGGTCAAAAGTAACCACTTTCATTCCCAATCCTAAAGCAATTTTAGCGGTAGCTTGTCCAATTCGGCCAAAACCAAGTATGCCAATTGTTTTTCCTTTTAATTCAATACCTTTTGCATACGATTTCTTTAAATCATTAAATTTTGAATCCCCAACTAAAGGCATATTTCTGTTCGATTCGTGTAAAAAACGCACCAATCCAAATAAATGTGCAAAAACAAGTTCTGCCACAGAATGTGAAGATGCGGCAGGTGTATTTATGACATTGATTCCTTTTTCACGCGCGTATTCAACATCTATATTGTCCATTCCAACACCACCGCGACCAATAATTTTAAGGTTAGGGCAGTTGTCAATGATGTCTTTTCTAACTTTAGTGGCGCTTCTTACAAGCAACACAGAAATTTTATTTTTGTTGATATAATCTACAAGTTGGTCTTGGGCAACGGTTGTTAAATCTACTTCAAAACCAGCTTTTTTAAGTGCTGTAATTCTGCCTTTTGCTAGTCCATCATTCGCTAATACCTTCATTTTAATTTTATTTTTTTTTAATTTATGATAATTGCTTTTCAAGTTGTTTCATAACACCAACCAAAACTTGCACACTCTCAATTGGCAAGGCATTGTAAATACTTGCACGGTAACCCCCAACGGATCTGTGGCCTTTAAGTCCGCTAATTCCTGCGGCATTCCAAAGTTTGTCGAATGCTTCCTTATTGGCTTCATCGGCAAGATTAAAAGTAACGTTCATCAATGAACGATCTTCTTTTTCTGCATAGCCATTAAATAGCGGATTCCTGTCTATTTCAGTATAAATTAATTTGGCTTTTGATTCATTTAATTTTTCAATTGCCGAAATTCCACCTAATTTTTTCAACCATTCCAAAGTAAGCATAGATACATAAACTGCAAATACAGAAGGCGTATTAAACATACTTTCTTTTGCGATATGTACTTGATAATCCAATATTGAAGGAATTGTTCGTCCGGATTTTCCTAAAATTTCATCTTTTACTATAATTAACGTGGTTCCGGCAGCCCCAATATTTTTTTGTGCGCCAGCATAAATGATGTCGAATTTGCTAAAATCTAGCTGACGTGAGAAAATATCGGAACTCATATCGCAAATCAAAGGGCAGCCAGTTTTTGGGAATTCTTTTAATTGCGTTCCAAATATGGTATTGTTTGAAGTGCAATGGAAATAATCTAAATCAGCCGGAATTGCGAAATTTTTTGGAACATATTTATAGCCTTTGTCTTTTGATGATGCAATAACCTCTACATTACCAAGCTTTTTAGCTTCTTTTATGGCATTTGAACTCCAAGTGCCCGTATCTAAATAAGCAGCTTTTCCGTCAACCTTTAATAAATTGTAAGGAATCATAAGAAATTCGAGACTTGCACCTCCTTGTAAAAACAGGACAGAATATCCTTCAGGGAGGTTTAATAATTCTTTCACTAAGTTGCAAGCGTTATCCATCACATCAACAAAGTCTTTGCTTCTATGTGAAACTTCAATTAACGATAAATCAAGACCATTAAAATTTAGCAAAGCATCAGCTGCTTTTTTAATGACTTCTTGAGGTAAAATCGATGGACCTGCACTAAAATTATGTTTTTTCATTGGCTTAAAATATGAGTTTATTTTATGCAAATTTCAGTAAAAAAAGACAGATACTTACACTTTTTTAAATAAAAAAACGTCATAATTTTAATAAAAAAGCAATTGTATCGACATCATCTGCATAATTCCATAATTTTGGTTGTTGAGTTTCTCCAAACTTTACGAAATCTACATGGTTTTCGTTGCAGACAACACATTGAATTGCTGCTTTTTCTGTATTTAATTTCATCACTAAATTTTCAAAAGAATCATAAAATTCATAAAAAATTGTTGCAATGGGAGATGCATAACTGGAATCTTCTTTTAACATCACAAAACCATTATCTTTAATTTTAAATAAACTCATTAAATAAATGGCTTTATTGTAATCGTAGTTGTTTTCGTATTTTTTAATGTCTATAATTTTATTAAATTTAAACAAGGCATTAAAAAGAAGGTCAAAATTATAGTTTTCAGGAACAAATATTTTAGAAACACTTCTGCAACCCAAACCGAAATATTGGAAAATATCTTCCCCTAAGGCCTCCAATTCTTGCTTGGTTTCTTTGCCGGTAATGATGGCTACAGAATTTCGGCTACTTCGAATAATGGATGGATATTTTCCAAAATAATAGTCGAAATATCGAGTTGTATTGTTGCTCCCGGTAGCAATTACAGCATCAAAACCTGTTAATTTTTCTTCAGTAAAAGTTATTTTATTTTTAAAATACGGATGGTAATATTCTAAAAATTTGGCAATTAAAGGTATAAAATACTTATCGTTTGATGAAAGTTTCACCAATGCGTTATTGCCGCTGAGCAATACCGACAAAAAATCGTGAAAACCAACCAACGGGATGTTTCCAGCCATAATAATGGCAATATTTTTAGGCTTCGCGTTTTCATCAAATTGATAGTTTGAAGTCCACTTTTCCAAATTTTCAATGGTGAGTGTTTCGCTCCAGCTTTCAAATGCTTTTAAAACATTTTCCGGGGTAAACCAACCGTTAAATTCTGAAGCCCTGCTGATTTGCATTTTGAAAGCATCAAAAAGAATGGGATTGAATTCAGAGTTTTCATTTTTCTCCATTTTTGAAGTTGAAAATTGCTTAAAAAATTCACCGAGTTTTGCGAAAGCTTCTATTCGTTGCCCTAAATTCATTGTGTTGTATCTTAAAATTAAATTTTATATTTGTGGCAAAATTAATCTAAATAAAATTATGGCCATAAAAATAACCGACGAATGTATTAATTGTGGTGCTTGTGAACCGGAATGCCCTAATAATGCAATATATGAAGCTGCAGAAAATTGGAAATTTTCTGATGGAACAAAACTTTCCGGAAAAATTGTTTTGGCAAATGGCAAGGAATTTAATGCAGATGATGTCCAAGAACCTGTTAATGATGAATATTACTTTATAGTAGCCGATAAATGTACTGAGTGTAAGGGCTTTTTTAACGAGCCGCAATGTGCCGCTGTTTGTCCGGTGGATTGTTGTGTGCCCGATGACGATATTGTTGAAACAGAAGAACAATTATTGGCAAAACAGAAGTTTTTACACAATGGAGAGCAGGATTTTTAATTAAATCAGTTTACAGTTTCAGTTGGCAGTAAGCTGAAAGTTAAGACTAAATAAATACACAGTTTAACGAATAAATTTATTTCTGCTTCACAATTAAATAACCGTAACGAATAAAAAGCATTGCCATAATTGGAATGATGGCGAAGTTGAAAACCTGTACTTTTAATATCCATAAAATTGTCTGTATTGCCAATAAAACTAAGAGTAATTTATTATAATTTGCCAACCATTTTGGTAAAACTTCCTTAAACATAAAAAAAGCGATTGCTAAATTTGGCGCAAAAGCCCATAAAAAATTGAAGTTTTTATAGGTTGCGGTATGGCTAGTGGCAAACCAAAGCAATAAAACAACAACTCCTATTAAACCGGTAATAAAATATAGGGAAAAATCGATCCATTTGCTTCTTTTTCCCATATTGTAATTTTGGTAGGTTTTAAAAATAAAAAACAGGGCTATCACTAAAAAGACAATAAATGGTTGCATTATAGAGAAAGGAATCGGTTGTTTTTCTTCCTTTAAAACGGTCATATTTGCTTCTACCAATGGTTTGTCTTCGCCATCAATATTTATAGTGGCATTGTTAAAACCAAGATAGATATAGTCGGGTAAAAATTTATATTCAGCAGCGGTTGCTTTTCTGTCGATTACAGAGCCCAAAGCCAAATCTATTCCAAATTTCCCCCATTTAAATTTTTCAGAAGTATAGTCTGCAATTAAATCTCGGTGAGACTTATTGCCGGTGATATGATTGTTGTTAAAGGTAACTTTGTCTTTTAAAACAGTTTTAATTACTTCTTCAATTTTGGTGGAACAATTGTCGTAAAAGAAATCATATTGATAAGAACTGTTTTCTGGTTTTGCATTGTTTTCCAAAAAATCAAAAACTGCCTGAACATCTTCTTCATCAAGATCTAATTTTTGGAGTTTTACCCAACGATTTTCATAGTTAAACTCTTGTAAAAAATAACCAAACCTTGTTGTTGAAAGCTGGTAGGTTAATTTTCCTTTTGCAAAATTTAAGTAAAAATTTGGTTTATTAAAGTCGAAAGTACCATAGTTATATATTTTATCCAATTTCAAAAGTGGATCATAAACCCGAAATGCGCTATGTCCAAAAGCGCTGTATAATTCATTTCCAGGTCCGCAAGTAACTACGCTTACAGATGCTTCCGACGTTAATTTTTGTTGGGCCGTAAGTTGAATGCAACTTAAAAAAAGTATAAAAATGAAGGGAAATATTTTGTTCATTGTAATTAAAAAACCAATAGTTAAAATTCATTGATTAAATTAAAGCCATATAAAATGCGATTATAATGAAAATTACATTTTTAAGGCCATTAAATAAAAAAGCGAAAGTAAAAAAACTTTCTAAGTTTAACTTTATAATTTGAAACTAATTAAGTACCTAGAATTACATTTTAGGCATTCCAAACTTTAGGTCCTAAATTAGTAACATTTTTTTTATCGAATTAAAGTTTACTGATAAACAATGATTAAATTTACGAAAAATTAAAAATAACGATGCTGAAAAAATACATTCCCAATTTATTGACTTTACTTAACTTACTTTCAGGGACGGTAGCCGTTTATTTTGCTGTTAAAGATGCGTTGGTAATTGCAGCCTGTTTTGTTTTTTTAGGAATATTTTTTGATTTTTTCGACGGATTTACAGCACGATTATTTAAAATTCAAGGGGAATTGGGAAAACAATTGGATTCTTTGGCCGATGTTGTTACAAGTGGGGTAGTGCCGGGAATTGTGTTATTTCAACTAATTTCTAAATCGGTTGAAAATAAAACTTGGGAAAATGCTGCCAATTCAATTTTAAGAACTGGCCATGAAAATTATTTCACCAGCACTTTTTTTATTTCCTTAATTGGTTTGTTGTTTACGATGGGTGCTGCATACAGATTGGCGAAATTTAATATTGACGAACGCCAAACGAGTTCATTTATTGGGTTGCCAACGCCAGCAGCAGCTTTGGTGGTTTTATCATTGCCGTTAATATTAAATTTCAGCGGAAATGAATTTGCATCTTCGATTATCCAAAATGTGTGGTTTTTAATCGGATTATCAATCCTTCTATGTTATTTGATGAATGCTGAAATACCGTTATTTTCATTAAAATTTAAAGACTATAGTTGGAAAAAAAATAAAATAAAGTATTTGTTTATTATTTTTACCGCTATTTTGAGTGCCTTATTTCAATTTATCGCCATTCCTTTGGTGATATTGTTGTATGTATTAATGTCAATTATTGAAAATAAGCCAATTAAAAATTAAAATTTTCTTCTTTTCAATTCAAAATCTTTTCCTAAATAAACACGTCTAACGGTTTCATCTTCGGCAAGTTCTTGTGGCGTTCCTTCTTTTAAAATTCCGCCTTCAAACATTAAATAAGTTTTATCGGTAATGGCAAGAGTTTCCTGGACATTGTGATCGGTTATTAAAATGCCAATATTTCTGTCTTTTAAATGTGCCACAATATTTTGAATATCTTCAACGGCAATTGGGTCAACGCCCGCAAAAGGCTCATCCAATAAAATAAATTTAGGGTCCGAAGCCAACGCCCTGGCAATTTCAGTTCTTCTTCGCTCACCGCCAGAAAGTAAATCGCCCCTATTTTTGCGCACATGATTTAAACCAAATTCACTCAATAAAGATTCCATTTTTTCTTTTTGATCTGTTTTTGACATATTTGAAAATTGCAGTACGGATAAAATATTGTCTTCAACAGATAATTTTCTAAAAATAGAAGCTTCTTGCGATAAATACCCAACGCCTTCCTGCGCTCTTTTGTACATGGGATATTGCGTAATCTCATGGTCATTCAAATAAATTTTCCCTTCATTTGGCTGAATCATTCCCACAATCATATAAAACGAAGTGGTTTTTCCAGCACCATTCGGACCTAAAAGTCCAACAATCTGACCCTGTTCCACCTGTAATGAAATTCCGGTTACAACATATTTGCTGCCGTATTTCTTTTTTATATTTTCTGCTCTTAAAATCATTGTTGCTTATTTGTTGAATCGTGTAATTGTGTAATCGATTTTTTAATTATACTTTTTAATTGTCTATTAAATGCCAACGCGCCACCTGGCTCATTCGCTAAAAATGTATACTATACATTTTCTTTACGCTCTGTCCTCCCTTCGGGGGCTAGGGGGCTAAGTTCTTCCCAATATTCATACGCCCTTCTTAAATGGGGAATTACAATGGTGCCGCCAACCAAAGTTGCTATTGAAAGTGATTCCATCACTTTTTCTTTGGAAACACCTGCTTTAAAACATCCTTCCAAATGGTATTTTATGCAATCGTCGCATCGTAAAACTGCGGAGGCCACCAAACCCAACAATTCTTTTGTTTGAACGTCTAAATGGCCTGCTTTGTAGGCATTGGTATCTATATTAAAAATTCTTTTGATGATTTTATTGTCATCAGCCAAAATTTTATCGTTCATTTTTGCGCGATAGGCATTAAATTCT
>DAIQBF010000111.1:8311-9513 GCA_036781305.1 Lutibacter sp. | reverse complement strand
TTGAAAGTTGAAAGTTGAAAGTTGAAAGTTGAAAGTTGAAAGTTGAAAGTTGAAAGTTGAAAAAAGGGTTCTAAATTACAACAATTAATGACACAATTAACCAAAAATCAGAGACTAAAAACCAACAACCGAAAACCAACAACTGAAAACTAAAAACCAACAACTAAAATATTAGTACCCCAGTTTTTTTCGAACCCTTTTTAACACTTCAAAAGCGACTTTTCGTGCTTTTTCTGCGCCTATTTCCAAGGCTTTGTCCACTTCTTCCAAATGAGTAATATAATAATTGTAGCGTTCTCTTTCAACAGCATATTTAGTAACCAGCAATTCATAAAAAGCCTGCTTGGCGGTTCCGTAACCGTAATTTCCAGCTTCATAATTTGATTTCATTTCAGCAATTTGCGCTGGTGAAGCAATTAATTTATACAAGGCAAATAAATTACAGGTATCTGGATTTTTAGGTTCTTCAAGTGGTGTGGAATCGGTTTGAATTTTCATGATTTGTTTGCGCAATTCCTTATCCGACAAAAATAAATTGATGGTATTTCCGCTTGATTTACTCATTTTTCCGCCATCAGTTCCTGGAACCCACATGGTACCATCCTGAATTTTTGCTTCTGGCGGAACCAGGGTATCGCCCATTTGATGGTTAAATCTGTTGGCCACATCACGTGTCATTTCCAAATGTTGCAACTGGTCTTTTCCAACAGGGACAATTTCTGCATCATACAATAAAATATCTGCAGCCATCAGCATTGGGTAAGTAAATAAACCGGCATTCACATCTTCCAGTCTGTCGGCTTTATCCTTAAAACCGTGCGCCAAGGTTAAGCGTTGGTAAGGAAAAAAACAGCTTAAATACCAAGTAAGTTCAGCCACTTCAGGAATATCGCTCTGACGATAGAAAACGGATTTGTTTACATCCAAGCCAAAAGCAAGCCAAGTTGCGGCCGTGCTATAAGTGTTTCGACGCAATTCTTCGCCATTTTTTATTTGGGTTAACGAGTGCAAATCGGCTATAAATAAAAACGAATCGTTTTTTGGATCGTTTGCCAAGTGTATGGCCGGAATGATAGCTCCCAATAAATTTCCTAAATGCGGTGTTCCCGTACTCTGAAGCCCTGTTAAAATTCTTGACATTTATTTCAAATTTTAGCTGCAAAAATACATATTTCAAAAAGAAAATAAGAATAGAATTTAAA
>DAIQBF010000111.1:0-8211 GCA_036781305.1 Lutibacter sp. | reverse complement strand
ATAATTCCTGTTTTTCCTGTATTAATAATAGTCACGTCTTCGGAAAAAATGTATCCTGTTTTTTTTAAAATTGCCAAGGCTTGGGCTAAAACCATCCTTTTTGTGATGGGTTTTAAAATAGCATTGGAAGAAGAACAATTTTTAGAAAAGGAAAAAAGTTTTATGTTTTGTCCAAATCACACCTCTATGATTGATGTTTTTGTGATGCTGGCGATTACAAAAAATCCGTTTGTATTTGTGGGAAAAGTTGAGTTGACAAAAATACCTATTTTTGGTTTTTTTTACAGAAGAACCTGTATTATTGTTGACAGAAGTGATTCAAAAAGCCGAACAGCAGTTTTTGATGAAGCCAGATTAAGGTTAAATGATGGTTTGGATATTTGTATTTTCCCTGAAGGCTTGGTGCCGAGTGATGAGCGTGTAGTTTTAAGTGAATTTAAAAACGGAGCTTTTAGGCTTGCGCTAGAACATCAAATACCAATAGTTCCAATTACAATGTACGACTGCAAAAAACGATTTTCCTATACTTTTTTTAGCGGTGGTCCCGGTAAATTGCGCGTTAAAGTTCATTCAATAATTAAAACAAAAGGATTAACCATAAAAGACAGTAATTCATTAAAAAAACAAACTTTTAATGTTATTTATAATGAGTTGGTATGCGATATGGAACAACAGAAAATAAACACTTAAATTAAAATTTTTACGTTAAGTTAAAATGGACCCAAATAAAGTAACTTTTTACGAACCCAAAGAAGAAAAATTCAATGTAATTTCACATGCCATTGGCTTGGTTTTAAGCATTGTGGCTTTTGTATTATTGGTTGCCTATTCAAGTTTATACGGAAGTGGCTGGCACATCATTAGTTTTGGTATTTATGGCGCAAGTTTAATTTTATTATACTCGGCATCAACTTTTTACCATTATGCAAAAAACCCTAAATTACGCCACAGATTAAACATTTTTGATCACTCGGCAATTTACGTTTTAATAGCGGGAACCTACACCCCCTTTACCTTGGTTGTTTTAAATGGTTGGGTTGGCTGGACTATTTTTGGCCTTTCTTGGGGTTTGGCAATTGTTGGCATTGTGCTAAAACTTTTTTTTACCGGGAAATATGATAAAATCTCCACGTTTGCCTATGTTTTAATGGGATGGTTAATCATTTTTGCAGTGAAACCTTTAATAATGAATTTTTCATTTGACGGTTTGATGTGGTTGTTAAGCGGAGGTATTTTTTATACTGTCGGCGCAATTTTGTACAGTATTAAAAGGATAAAATACAACCATGCCATTTTCCATGTTTTTGTGTTATTGGGAAGTTTTTCTCATTTTATCGCCGTTTTCTTTTATGTTTTACCTATAAAAAGATAAAATAATCAGCAATATAATTTTTTTTAGAATCCTTTAATAATTATTGGATTTTATTCTAAAAATGACCCTAAAAATCTAGGTTCGAAATGAATGGAACGCTAAATATTGGTTTTAATTAATTTTACGGATAAGTTAGTAATCGGTGAAAAAAATAAAAAATCGCAACTTTTTGAACATGTATGCAAAAGTTGTATCTTGCATACAAATTTAATTAATGTCAACCCATTAACCATGCTACAAATTTTACTTGTTGATGACGAAAACGATGCTTTAGAGGCGTTAGAATGGAAATTAAACAACTACATTGAAAATGTGGAAGTTAAAACATGCAATTCTCCAATAAAGGCCATAGACATCATAAATAAAGAAAAACCAGATGTAGTTTTTTTAGACATTCAAATGCCGGAGATGGATGGTTTTACCATGATTGAAAAGTTACAAAACAGAGACTTTAATCTTATTTTTACAACCGCCCATGACGAATTTGCCTTAAAAGCAATTAAAGTTTCGGCAATAGATTATTTATTAAAACCAGTTGATAAGGATGAGTTATTGGCGGCAATGGATAAAATTAAAAAGTCCAAAAAAGGTGATTTATTGGAAAATAAATTACAATTGTTGTTGAACAATATTAATGACAATAATGATAAAATTAATATTTCAGCAGATGGAAAAGTCTATTTATTGGACAAAGACGATGTTGTAATGTTAAAATCAGATAAAAGTTACACCACAATTTATTTAAAGTCGGAACAGCAAATTTTAGTATCGAAAACACTTAAGGAAGTGGAGAGAAAATTTATGTTCCCCGAATTTTTTCGCGTGCATAATTCCTATTTGGTAAATTTAAATCACGTAAAAGAATACCTGAAAGGATTAGGTGGGGAACTTATAATGACCAACGGTTTAACGGCAAGCATAAGCAGAAACAGAAAAATTGAATTATTTAAAAGATTATACCTTGATAGCTAATGCTTTTAGATTTTAATGCTGAAATATATTCCTGGGTAAGAGGTGGACTTTTCGTCTTATTTCTTTACCACTTTTTAATTTTTTTTCAAAATAGAAGCAAACTGTATTTATATTACAGTTTATATTTATTGGCATTAACCATTTATTTGTCGCAACATATTGTCCCTGAAGAATTTAAACCTTTTTACAGCTATGCCAATTTTTCAATTCAATTTTTGGCGTATGCCGCCTATGTGGCTTTCGCGAGAGATTTGTTGGACACAAGAACCCATTTAATAAGATGGGACAAGTATTTTGAACTTGAAATAAAAATATTGATTTTATTGGCGCCTATTTTTATGCTTATTCAATTCTTTCTTGGATATGAATTTCAAGTGAGGGCTTTTACTGTAATTGCACCAGCTTTAACAATATTCTCCCTCATCTCCTTTTATATTATACTTTCCAGAATTAACGATTATTCCTCCTTATATTTTGTGGTTGGTTCTCTAATTTACGTTGTTTTGGCCAGTGTGAGTTTTCTGGAAATTGTTGTGGGTAGCGAATTTTTTATCAGTAAGGGCATTCAGCCAATGTTCTTCGTTTATTTGGGAGCTTTATTACAAAGTATTATATTTTCAATAATTCTTGGATTGATTATCAAAAGAATTGAACAAAAAAGTAAAAATGCAGAAGTTAGATTGGCCGTAAAATTAAAGGAAATGGAGGAGCTTAAAATGACTGCGCTTCAAAGTCAGATGAATCCACACTTTTTGTTTAATTCCTTAAATTCAATCAACAATTTCGTGTTAAAAAATGAAATAGAAAAGGCATCGGATTATATCACGAAGTTTTCTAAGCTTGTGCGAGTTATTTTAAACAGCTCATCAAGCCCAACATCAACACTTTCCGAAGAATTAGACGTTTTGTTATTATACGTTAAATTAGAGCAAATGCGGGTTAATGGAGGGTTTGACTATATTGTAAATGTGGATGAAAACCTAAATTTGGACAGCATAAAAGTGCCCACACTTTTTTTACAGCCTTTTATAGAAAATGCAATTTGGCATGGAATCATGAAAAATGAGAATGAGAAAAATAAAAAAATTCAATTAAATATTAAGGAAGAGCAGGGCAATGTGGTGTGCGTAATTCGCGACAATGGCATTGGTATCAATAAAGCCAAGGAAATGGACCAAATAACGCAAAAGCGTAGATTTTTTGGGACAGAAGCGACAGAAAACAGAATTAGAATTCTACACCAAAATAAGGGCGTAAATATTGAAACGAAAGATATTTCTTCAGGAACAAAAACCGGCACACAAGTTTCAATTACTTTCCCTTCATCTTAAGAAAAAAGTAAATTTAAAAGGAATAGAATATAACTTGCACTTCAATTTATTAGCGTAGTTGCTTGTTGGCAACCCAGATTCCCTTCTGAAAAAACAAACTATTTTGAGGTGATAAATATCCATTTATTACCAAAACCTTACCATTTGTATATTTTTTTGACACGTTTGCAAAGTTTTATAAAATGTAATGGGTATCAGTAGTATATTTGATATGTATTAATGTCAAGAGGGGTTTTGGCACTTTACACTAAAAATATTAAATAAGTCTTTGGGGTTGATTTATTTATTCCTTGAACATTTTAAATGTATTTATATATCTTAAAATGTTCAAGGTTTTTTTTGCTCTAAATTTTAGAATGATCCACAACTTTCCCTTATTCTTAAATTAATGAATCCTAATTTATGGTTGTTGATTGCTTAAATGCAATATATTTACACAGAATTCTGCGGTAAAAAAAGGCCATTAACAATTAGAGATGATTCAAACCACCAAAGCCATAGTTATCAACACCATTAAATATGGCGACACAAGTTTAATAGCAACATGTTACACCGAAAATTACGGCGTTAAAACTTACATGCTCAAAGGCATTTTAACAGCGAAAAAATCGACTTTGAAATTGGCTTATTTTCAACCTTTAATGGGGCTGAATTTAACAGCAAATCACAATAATAAAGGCACATTAAATTACATTAAAGAAGTTGAGGTCCTTAACTTTAACCATTCCATTTATTCAACAATTAAAAAACAGACCATCGCTTTATTTTTGGCTGAAATTGTCTATTTCTCCATTCGTGAAGAAGAACAAAATAACCAGCTTTTTCAATACTTGGAGACCTCATTTTTGTGGTTGGAGACTCATGACAATTGTTCAAATTTTCACCTGCTTTTTTTGTTGAATCTTACCAAATTTTTGGGATTTTACCCCGAAATGAAAGCGGTTAACTCTTCTTATTTCGATTTACAGGAAGGCAGTTTCACAAACCAGCACGTATTTAACGCAGTTTCAGGCGAAAATTTAGTGCAGTTTAAGAAGCTCTTGGGCATAAATTTTGATGTGTTGCATGAAGTTGATTTTAGTGCCGCAAACCGGCAAACCGTATTGTCGATTTTAATTCAATATTTTGAATTGCATCTGAGTGGCTTTAAAAAGCCAAAATCATTAACTGTTTTAAAAGCTGTTTTTAGTTAATTATGAGGTTTTTTACATTATTATTACTTTTTTTAATGACACTGACAGCAAAATCACAACAGGTTAAGGTTCTTGACCGAGAATCGAATTTTCCAATTCAAAACGTAACAATTTACAACGACAATCGCGATTTGGTTGTTTACACCAATAAAAACGGAATTGCGGATTTGTCAATTTTTAAAGAATCCGATGTTCTTTCATTCAACCATTTATCGTATATTGAATTTGAAATTCTAAAAAGGGAGTTGGATATTATTGGTTTTGTTGTTTATTTAAACAATAGTGCCGAACAATTGGATGAGGTGGTGTTATCAGCCTCCAGAGGAAAGGAAACCAGAAGCAGAATTGCCGAAACAATTGCAATTGCATCAAAAGAAGAAATTAGAAGAATTGCCCCGCAAACCTCAGCCGATTTGTTGGCAAATTTGCCAGGAATAAAAGTGCAAAAAACCCAAATGGGCGGCGGAAGTCCGGTTATAAGGGGAATGGAGGCAAACCGAGTGCTTTTGGTAGTTGACGGCGTTCGTATGAACAACGCAATTTATAGAACCGGGCATCTTCAAAGTTCTATCACCGTTGCGCCCACTGTTTTGGAACGCACCGAAATTATTTATGGCCCTTCTTCCGTAATTTATGGCTCGGATGCATTGGGCGGCGTCATTAATTATTTCACAAAAATACCTGAAACTAACACAGAAAACACCTTAGATACTTCAATTCTATCGCGCTACAGTTCTGCAAACGACGAAAAAACAAATTATTTGGATGTTGAGCTGAGCTTTAAAAAATGGGCATCATTTACGGCAGTTTCTTATTCGGATTTCGGGGATTTAAAAATGGGTAAAAAAAGAAATCATGGTTTTGATGATTGGGGAAAGGTATTTCAGTATTCCAACAATACCAATTCATTTTACAATCCAATTGGCGTGGTAAATCCAAATCCTGACGTGCAAAAAAATACGGGATACAACCAATTGGACCTGCTTCAAAAATTTTATGTTCCGCTCAATAAAACGGCCGATTTAAGCTTTAATTTACAATATTCAACCTCATCCGATATCCCAAATTTTGACAATTTAGCGGAGGTTTCTGATGGAAAACTTCGTTATGCTGAGGCTTATTATGGTCCACAAAATAGGTTTTTGGCTTCTTCCAGTTTACATTTTAATCCAGATTATAATTGGCTGGAAAAAGGAAGCTTGATTTTTGCGTATCAACAAATTGAAGAATCGCGCATTGAACGAAGAATGAATAGTTTAGACCGATTTTATCGTTATGAAAATGTGGATGTCTATAGCTTGAATGGGGATTTTTCCGTTCCGCTAAACAAATCAAAAGACAGAAATCTTTCTTACGGATTTGAATTAACGCACAACGACATAGGTTCTGAGGCAGTCGGTAAAAAATTAGCCCTTAGCGGAAACGAAATCACAGGATTTACCGGTGATTTTGTCATCCAGTCCCGTTATCCCGATGGTGGAAGTAATTATTCAAGCGCTGCGTTGTACACCAATTATCGCCAAAACTTGAACAACAAATCAACGCTCAACACCGGAATCCGTTATACGGCCACTTTTTTAAAAGCGCTTTGGATAGATGATACCTTCATTACCTTGCCTGATATGGATATTTATTCCAACAATAAGGCGGTATCGGCCACCGTTGGTTATGTTTACAAACCGATTGTCAATTGGCAAATCAATACCTTGGTGTCATCGGGTTTTCGTTCGCCCAATATTGATGATATCGGCAAAATTCGCTATAAAAACGGACAAGTTACGGTGCCAAATATTTATTTAAAACCCGAATATGTGTACAATGCCGAACTTGGACTCCTGCGCTATTTCAACGAAAAAAGATTTTTGGTAAGCGCCAACGCTTACTATATGTTACTTCATCATTATATTGCGCGCGGAAAATTTAAAATCAATGGAAAAAACACCTTGGATTACGATGGTGTAACGGCCATAACAATGGCAAACATCAACAATAAAAATGCCTATATCACAGGAGGAACTTTCAGTTTTCAAGGCACAATATTCAACCATTTTAAAACCAATGGATCCATAACCTATACCAAAGGAAAAAGTTACGACACAAAAATGCCCTTATCGTCCATTCCGCCGCTTTTTGGCAATTTGGAAGTGAGTTATAGCCAAAATAAATTTCTGACCAGTTTAAACTACCGATTTAACGCGACCAAAAAATTGAGCGAATATAATTTGGTAGAAGGCATTGACAATATTGAACAAACACCTTTTGTGGCTGAAACCAACAGTTATTACGGAACGCCAAAATGGAGCACCTTAAATTTAAACACCGATTATCAGTTTTCAGAAAAGGTCTCAATCTCCTTCAGAATCGACAATATTTTTGATATACACTACAAAGAATTCGCCTCTTCCATCAGCGCACCCGGTCGAAATTACGTGGGCAGCTTGTTGTTGAAGTTGTAAAAAAAGTCCGAATTTTTAAAAAATTATTTTTTACCTGCCAGCTTTTTTGGTGGGCGTTTCCCTTTGGGCCGGGCTTTTGCGGCTCGCTTTTTTAAGTTGCGAAAAGCAACAGAAAAAGAGCTCAAACAAACCGCTCAATCCCTAACGCAGGCTTGAATTAAGAGTTGCGATCTCCTCACGCACATTGCGTTAATTTTTTTCGGCATTATGGTTCCTAAGAAAACTCTCCAAAAATGTAAACAATTGATTGCGTGATTCATGTAAATCCTAAAAAAGGGCTTTCGCAATAAATATTTTTTCAAATTAATTGTCTCCATTGTAATCTATTTTTAATTTAATTACCTATCAATGTATAAGTTAAGTAAATATTTAATACATTTATTTGTTCTAAAAAGCTACACTATGAAAAGGAAATTAAGTTTTACCCCAAAATCCTCAAGGATTAGGTACTTTTCTAATTTTTTATTTTTTTGAAAACAAAGAAATAAGCCTCATCTTTTTAGAGGCACTTGATTTTTAGGACACTAATTCCCCAAATTTTATTTTACCGGCACAAGAATATTCAAATAATAACTGTTGTTGGATTTTTTGTATTACATCATTAAAACTGTTGCTATGAAAAAAATAAGATTGCTATTGCTTACCTGTTTATGCACTTTTTATGCATTTTCCCAAACTACAATTATACCAGAGAATGATGGGGAATCATTGTCTCTTATAAAAAGTAGGACCATTAGTGAGGTTGAAGGTGATACCACAAAAACGTTAAATATTTTTTCCGAAATTGGCCGCAACGCCAAAGAATTAATCAATTCATTCAAAATTCAACTGGTGGAGACAGCCTTTTTCGACAGTGATGGCGATGGCGTTATGGACGATATTGACAT
>DAIQBF010000110.1:0-9634 GCA_036781305.1 Lutibacter sp. | reverse complement strand
AAGAAAAATTACTTGAACCTACAATAGCTGATTTTAACAGAGATGGATATTTTGTGACCGAATGGGGCGTGATTTTAAAATAACAATTGGTGGCAACACAACATATAATTTATGCATAAATTTGAACTAACACAAACCAGCAAATATTCAATAAAAATATTGCTACGCCCGAAAAATATGCGATTTTTAAGTCGCACAAATTCATAAGATCAAATTGTGCCTGTGATATCGGTTTGAATTGTGCCACTTTTGAAATAAGGCTTTACAAATAGACTTTACTTGTCCAATAAAACAAAAATCCAATCTAAAAGTAAGTATTAACCGCAAATTCAAACTGGTCAATGAATATCTGTTTAAATGCCGTAATATTATTTTGCTCATAGAATAACAGCATCGCCTTTTTATAGGCTATAGCATCAATTGTTCTAAAAGAAATTGGGCAGTATCCATTGCTTATAAGTATCGCATTGCTAATTATTCTTGCAGTTCTTTTATTTCCATCTCCAAATGCCTGTATATAAGAAAGTAAAACAAGTGTAATCAATGCTTTTTCAAATACATTTTCTTTACTGTTCACCAAATCACACATGGCAATTAACGCCTCTTTTATTTGATGTTCATTATCTAAAGGATTGTAATTTGTTCCGGAAATACCAACCCTTCTCTTTCTGACATTACGTGCTATTCCAAGATCTTTAATTAAAAAACTATGGATATCTTCAATACTGGACACTTTTAAAGGTGACACATAACTTTTATCATTTACAATAATCTATAGCATCTTTGTGATTTAGAAGCATTACAGCATCATCTTTTGATTTTCCGGAGGCTGTTTCTTTTTCTTTTAATAAGCGTTCAGTTTCTAAAAGAGAATAGGTATTGCCTTCTATTTGAGATGATTTCCAACTTAAGTCAATCGCCAATCGTTCAAGCTCGTTATTATATTCTGATTCAGATAAATTTAAAATATTTTCTTCATGCCTTTTTTGAAGTTTTTGAAGTTTTTGAAGCTCCTCTTTGGTGAAAAGGGTTACGTGATTTAAGGTGTTTTTTATTAAGTTGAAATTGAAACTGTCTAAAATTTTTCGTTCATCAATTTCTTTTTCAAAATATCTGTTTAAATCAATTGGATAAAATAAATTATATGCTGGACTAATTAAGTATTTTCTTCCCCTTCCCTTTCCTGTTGTTGAAATAAGATTTTCTTCCACTAATTTTGACAAAATACGTTTTACGGTAGCATAGCCTATTTCAATTTCTAATCCGTCAAAGATTTCTTTTGACGAGTTCGAAGGGTTTGCTATTAAAAAACAAGTATTTCTTCACTCTTCGAATCTAACTTATTTTGTAAATTAATTTTTGTAGCTCATTTGAGTAGTAAATATAGCTCAAAAAATACAATAATTGAGCTTTAAAATTAATTTACATGAGCCTTAAAATTATATTACCGAGCTTTTTCCAGTTGATATAACCCTATAAAGCCCCCATGCTTTTCCACCCTTAAAAACACCCCTAAATTTTTCCATGATACCCTAAATCGTTTCTCATTTATTCTATTAGCATTTATTTTGTAACAAATAATTACTATATTTGTTACAAAATATAATTGATTCAGTTTTGAAAAGTATTGAAAAACATATAGAAGATAACATAAAAAGGAAAAAACGAGGCTCCCTGTTATTTCCAGAAGATTTTAGTGATATGGGCTCTTCAGAAGCTGTGCGTTTGGCACTCCACAGATTGGAAAAACAAAAAATTATAAGAAGGATATCACAAGGTATTTATGTTAGGCCTGTAATAAGTAATTATATTGGCGAAGTATTGCCATCAGCAGAAGAAATAGCGCAGGGAATTGCCAAAAGAGATAGAATACGTATAGTTCCAACGGGTGTATATGCATTGCATGCATTGGGTTTAAGCTCACAAATACCTATGAAATTGGTATTTCTGACTGACGGAGCACCAAGAGAGATAAAATTAGGAAAAAGAAGTATTAAATTTAAAAAAACAACCCCTAAAAACCTATTGGCAAAAGGACAAATTAGTAGTTTAGTCATACAAGCTTTAAAAGAAATACGAAAGGATAGACTTACAACTCAAGAAGAAGAAAAAATAATTGAATTACTTCATAAAGAAAACCAAAAGGATTTAAAACATGATATCCAACTGGCACCTGTATGGATAAAAAAAATAATGCAAAAAGCAATAATAGATGGCTAAAATTCTATTTAATCAGATCCCGGATAAAGAAAAAATTGTAATATATCAGGAGCTAGGCAGGATAACAGGTATGGCACCTTATGCAATCGAAAAAGATTGGTGGGTGGTGCAAACGATAGCCCTAATTTTTGAAATGGAAATAGGAAATCACTTAGTATTCAAAGGAGGTACCTCCTTAAGTAAAGCATGGGGTTTAATCGATCGCTTTTCGGAAGATATTGATTTGGCTTTAGATCGTTCTTTTTTGGGGTTTAATGGAGCATTAAACAAAAAGGAAAGAACAAATCTAAGAAAAGCTACGAGTACCTATATTTCCAAAGAATTGTATCCAGAATTAAAATCTAAATTTAAAGAGAAAAGTTTAATAGGTGTTGAATTAAAAATTGAAAAACCTCAATCGAGTGATCAAGATCCTCGTATCATAGAAATTTACTATCCTAACGTTATTAAATCTCCTGGCTATATTCAGCCAAAAATACAAGTTGAAATTGGCTGTCGTTCTCTCAGAGAACCTTTTACAGAACAGTCATTTTCATCATTAGTGGACGAAAATTACCCAGATGCTAAATTTGCACAGTCGTTAATTAAAATTCCAACGGTAAACCCCGAAAGAACTTTTTTAGAAAAATTATTTTTACTTCACGAAGAATTTCAGCGTCCAGAAGAAAAGATAAGGGTAGATCGCTTAAGTCGACATCTATATGATGTTTATCAATTGTCAAAAACAGCATTTGCTGAAAAAGGAATACAAGATAAAGAACTCTATGAAACTATTGTAAGACATCGATTTACCTATACAAAACTAGGTGGTGTAAATTACAACTTGCACAATCCAAAAACAATCAACCCAATCCCGCCTTTAAAATTTATTAAAAATTGGGAAAAAGATTACAAAACGATGCAAGAACAAATGATCTATGGAGAATCACCATCATTTAACGTGATGCTAAAAGAAATAAAGGAATTCACACAAAAGTTAAATCAAATAGATTGGAAATTTGAATGTGAGTTTTAGTGAAAAATACACTTCGCTAAGGCACTAAATGATGGACCGCTACTCCATTTTGTTAATGAGTGTAAAAAAACAATTCTAAAACCAACAATAAAATTAAGATTTTTCTTCAAAAAGTACCGATTATAGTGTTTTTTAAACTTTTAAAAAACCAATGAAAAAGACGTTTCAACAAAAGGAACAGAATGTGCTTTTAGCCTACCGCCATGAATTTGCATTATTTGTTTTGAAAGACTTAACCCAATACCGGAACCATTTGGTTTTGTGGTGAAAAATGGAACAAAAATCTGAGCTATTAGCGCTTGTGAAATGCCAGGGCCATTATCCTTTACCATGATATATTTTTCATTATTTGCAGTAATGCCAGAGATAAGTTCGATAGTTCCTCCCTCTCTTTTATGCAAAGATTGAATTGCATTTTTTGATAGGTTAATTAAAACTTGTGTAATTTGTTTTTCGTCAGCAAAAATTTCTAAATTTTCAGAAGTATTTTTAACTTCAAATGAAATTGTGTCAAAATCCGGTTCTTGAGTAGCTAAAGTTTTTACTTTTTCTAATAATTTATTAACCTCAATAATTTTTTTGTCTGGAATAGGGATGTTCAAGACACTGCGATATGACTGCACAAAACTCATTAAATCATTGCCCTGATTCTTTATTACTTCCAAGCCTTTAACGGTGTTTTTTATATGATTTTCAGTAATTTGACTTGTAGGCATTATTCCATTTTCGTTTTTATAATAGCTTAAAATTGACTCGGAAATAGAGCTTATGGGAGCGATAGTATTCATTATTTCATGTGTCAAAACCCTGATGAGTTTCATCCAAGAATCCGTTTCTTTTTCCTCTAATTCATTATTAATATCTTGTATTGTAACCAATTTTAACACTTCTTCATTTAAAACAACTTCAGTCGATTTAATTAATAACTGTACGGTTTCACGCTCGTTTGTTAGTTGGAATAATTTTCGTTCAAAAGGTTTTAATTCAGATAATAGGTTAAAAAGATTCCTGTCAACTTTTTCCAATTGTCTTATATGATTTAATTGGCTACAGTTAAATAACCTTTTAGCTGTTGGATTTGAGAAAAGTATATGCCCCTTGGCATTCAATGTCAATATACCAATTTTGGCCTGTTTTAAAATTTCCTGATAATAATTTTCTTGTGTTCTATTCTTAATTTGAGTCTCCCTAATTAAATTATTGACTTCATTAAGGCTTTTATGTAACTGTTTTAAAGATTTTGGGTTGGTTTCCTCAGGAAATCTAAAGGTATAATCTTCATTTTTTAGAGATTCAAAAAAATAAGCCATCTTAAGATTTGTCTGATTTAGATATTTAATAAGATATATCGCCAAAAAAATTAGAACAATGAGTGAAGCAACAGCAAGGTAAATGTGGTTGTTTAACCAAGCAAATGCAAAAATAAAAGCCATAATGGTTATGCCCGCAATTCTTATTATCAATTGAAAATAATAGTTTTTACTTGCCATCTTTTCTAATTTTTATCTATTCGCTTCATCTTATTGTACAATGTTTGCCGTGTAATTCCTAATTCACTGGCTGCTGCTGTATAATTACCTTGATGCTTAGTCAACGAATTTGCAATCATCATTTCTTCCATTTCCACAAGTGTATTGGCATAGTTCTCTGGAATAATAGCTGCAGAAGCATTCAATAAAAAATCAGCAGGTTTCAAAGTCTTTTCTTCACTTAAAATTACAGCACGCTCTAATGTATGTTGTAGCTCCCTAATATTGCCTGGCCAATGATACCCTTTCAACTTTTCTTGTGCCAGATTGTCCATTTTTAATCCCATTTTACCATACTTTAAGGCAAACTTGTTTAGGAAAAACTCCGCTAAAACCAATACATCATTTTCTCTGTCCCGTAGGTTAGGAACTTCTATATGTATTGTATTAATACGGTAGAGTAAATCTTCACGAAACAACCCGTTTGCGACCATCTGATTTAAATTACAGTTAGTGGCGCAAAGCAACCGAATGTCAACAGGAATTGTTTTATTAGAACCTACCCTTACAATTTCTCTATTTTGGATAACGGAAAGTAATTTGGCCTGCATTTGTAAGGATAAATTGCCTATTTCATCCAAAAAAAGCGTACCGCCGTTTGCAGCCTCAAATTTCCCTACGCGATCTTCTTTAGCATCTGTAAATGCTCCTTTTAAATGGCCAAAAAGCTCGCTTTCAAAAAGCGTTTCAGAGATGGTGCCCATGTCAACACTTATAAATACTTCTTCTTTGCGGTCAGATACTTGATGCAATTCTCGTGCAATTAATTCTTTTCCAGTGCCGTTTTCTCCCGTTATTAAAACCGTTACATCGGTTTTTGCTACTTTTCTTGTAAGGTTCAACACCTTTGACAATGCTTTGGAATTACCGATTATTAAATTTTTCTTTTGATTTATAAGCTGTTTGAGATTGCTTTTCTGCTGATTTAGGTGATTGATTTCGGCTTTAGATTTGCGCAATGAATAAGCCGATTTTATAGTAAGCAACATTTTTTCATTATTCCAAGGTTTTAAAATAAAATCAGTAGCGCCCTTTTTTAGCGAATTTACCGCAAGATCTACAGCACCATAAGCAGTCATCATAATCACTGAAGTATCTGGCGCTTTCTTTTTAATTTCTTGCAACCAAAATAACCCCTCATTTCCAGTATTTACACCTGCAGAAAAATTCATATCTAGCAAAACAATAGCAACTTCTTTTAAGTTAGGATAGGAAGAAATCTGATTGGGATTGCTAATTGTGCTTACTTTTTTATATTCAAACTGAAGCAAAATTTCCAAAGCACTCAAAACGCTTTTATTATCATCAATTATTAGAATATGCGCATCAATCATTTTAGTTTTGTTTAAAATAAAATTTAAAACTACACATTTAAATAATTGCCAATAGGAAACTGTCAAAATATTTTACAATTATTGTCTATTTATTTTACACGTCGATTTCTTTAAAATAATTAATTATTGTTTAAATTATTGATTTAAAGCTCATTATACTTGCGGCACAAAATTAGTATTGGGTTTGGCACAAAGAAAAATAATGAATAGATTTAAAAATATAATAAGACTTTCAATATTGATAATAAGTCTTACTTCATACGCTCAAAATAGCTGGTCGTTAGATGACTGCGTTGATTATGCATTAACACACAATTTAAAATTGAATGATTTAAATTATAGCACCAAATCCAATAAAGAAAGTTATAGACAATCTTTTAGGGAATTGTTGCCTACCGTAACCGCAAATTCGAGTTATAACATTCAATATGGTAGATCTATAGACCCTAATAATAATGCAATTGTAAGTACTGATTTCTTTTCTAATAACTACAATATAAACGGATCTATCACAATTTTTCAAGGTTTTCAAAAATTGAATAAAATTGCATCTTCAAAATTTTTATATGAAGCAACTCAAGATGAAGCATTACAAGAAAAATATTTATTGGCATTTAGAGTGATGAGCGCATTTTATGATGTTCAGTTCTTTGAAGGATTGGTGAAAATTTCAAAAGAGCAAGTTAATGTATCGCTTAGCAATTTTAATTTGGCAGAAAAGCAAATTGAATTAGGCCTAAAAGCCAGAGCCGATAAATATGAAGCTGAATCTGTATTAATAGGCGACAAACTACTGGTTACCCAAAATGAAAACAGTTTAAAAGCCGCTAAATTAAAGTTAATACAGGAAATGAATTTGGAAAACATTCTTGATATTAAAATAGATATGCTGGATACTGTTGTTACTGAAGAAGAAAAATTACAGGAAATAGCGGCCGATTCCATTTATAATAAAGCACTTTCCTTTGTGCCAATTATCAAAGCCCAAGAAAATAGAGTTAAAGCAGCAAAAAAAGAAGTTAGTTTTGCTAAAGGTAATTTATACCCTTCCCTTTCATTATCTGCGGGATACGGAACTGGTTTTTTTGAAACCAATGTAGATGCATCAGGAAGTGTAATCCCATTTAATACGCAACTAAAAGACAATGCATCTCAATTCATTGGTCTTTCATTAAGAATTCCTATCAGCGAACGATGGAGTTCCCGCTCCCAAATTAAACAGCAAAAAATCGCATTAATGCAAGAAACCAATAATTTAGACATCCAAAAACAAGTGCTTCAAAAATTGATTCAAGAATTAGTTCAGTCTTATGAAGCCACTAAAGTAGAATATATGCAAACAAAACAAAGTGAAGCTTCTCGCCTACTTGCATTTACGATAGCACAAAAAAAATATGACAAAGGGTTGATAAGTACGCTATATTTATACCAATCGAAAAATTTATATGCCAACGCACAAAACGAAAATTTACAAGTAAAATTGAAACTGAAAATTCAGGAAAAAACATTGGATTTTTATAACGGTCTTCCGGTTTTCAACATAAAAACAACCAACCAATAATGGATATTCAACTAGAAAAGAAAAAAGGATTGAGACCTAAACATTACGGGTATATTGCCCTTGGATTATTATTGCTCGTTACAGGGTGGAAAATAATTTTCGGGAATTCTGCTGCTACCTTTCGAACTGAAAAAGATAAGTTGTCTATTGCCAAAGTGACACAAGGTAAGTTTGATGATGACATCACTATTAATGGTATTGTAGCTCCTATAAGCACAATATATATGGATGCCTATGAAGGTGGACGAGTTACTGAAAAACTTATTGAAGAAGGTGCCATGGTTAAAAAGGGTGAAATCATATTAAAACTTGAAAATAAAGGGTTATATGAACAAATATTGGCAAGCGAAAACAACTTAGCCCTAAAGCAAAATGACTTGCGTTCCACGAAATTGACTTTTGACAGCAGGCAAGTTGAAGGCAGAAAAGATTTGGTAAGTTCAGCGTATGAATTACAAAAATTAAAAAGAAATTTTGAGCAAAACAAATCTTTGTTTAATGAGGAGCTTATCTCTAAAGAAGAATATTTAATTTCAAAAGAAAATTATGAACTGTCCCAAAAGCAATATGACATTATCAAATTACAAACCGAACAGGATAAAAATTTACGAAACACTTCTTTAAATGACTTGGATTCTGACTTGGCAAGAATGAAAAAAACGCTTTCAATGGTTTACGAGCGCATCGACCAATTAAATGTACGCGCTCCTGCCGACGGACAGTTGGGTTTTTTAGATGCAGAAATTGGGCAAAGCATAGGTCAGGGAGAACGTATTGGCCAAATAAATGTGTTAACCGATTATAAGATTGAAGCTACCATAGATGAGCATTATATTGATCGTGTAAAAAGAGATTTAACTGCTGTATTTGAGCGAAATGGCAAAATATATCAACTGAGGTTACGTAAAGTATATCCAGAAGTACGCAACGGAAAATTTAAGGTTGACCTTGTGTTTACAGACGAAAGACCTGAAACTATCCGATCCGGACAAAGCTATAATATTAAATTACAATTGGGAGAATCCAGTGATGCGCTGTTACTTCCCAGAGGCAGCTTTTTTCAAAATACAGGAGGTCAATGGATTTTTGTGGTTGATGCTTCTGGCGATGTTGCCTGGAAAAGAACTATTAGAATAGGCAAACAAAATTCAAATTATTATGAATTGCTTGAAGGTTTACAAGCGGGAGAAAAAGTAATAACTTCTGGCTACGACAATTTTGGTGATGCCGAAAAAATAATATTAAAATAGGAACCTTTAAGATTTAAACAACATATAAAATAATCAAAGAATGATACAAATAGAAAACCTAAAAAAAAGTTTTAGAACCGAAGAAGTTGAAACTTTAGCATTAAATAATGTAAACCTTAAGGTAAAAGAGGGCGAATTTGTTGCAATTATGGGTCCTTCAGGTTGCGGAAAATCCACTTTATTAAATATCATTGGAATGCTGGACAATCCTACTGAAGGACATTATTATTTTAACCAAAAAGAAGTAGGCGGTTTAAAAGAAAATCAAAGAACAGGTATGCGAAAAGGCAACTTAGGATTTGTGTTTCAAAGCTTTAATCTAATAGATGAGCTTACGGTTTTTGAGAATGTTGAACTTCCGCTAATTTACCTAAAAATAAAAAAAAGTGAGCGCGAGGAGAAAGTAATGAAGGTTTTAGAACGGATGAAAATTGGACATAGAAAAAAACATTTTCCGCAGCAATTATCAGGAGGTCAACAGCAGCGTGTGGCCATTGCCAGAGCAGTAGTCAGCAATCCTAAATTGATACTGGCTGATGAGCCTACCGGTAATCTAGATTCTAAAAACGGAATTGAAGTGATGAACTTACTGACAGAATTGAATCAAGAAGGAACCACCATTGTTATGGTAACGCATTCCGATAGAGATTCACATTATGCACATAGAGTTATCAATCTTTTTGATGGACAAGTGGTAACTGAAAATATGAACACACAAATGGGAG
>DAIQBF010000109.1:0-9652 GCA_036781305.1 Lutibacter sp. | reverse complement strand
ATTACCGATGTTTTTTTAAGCCATTTGCATTTCGACCATTGTGGCGGAAGCATTCAGTGGAATAAGGACCGCACGGGCTATGAACCCGCCTTTAAAAACGCAAAATATTGGAGCAATAAAAATCATTGGAAATGGGCGGTAGAACCCAATCCTAGAGAAAAAGCCTCATTTTTAACTGAAAACATCAATCCGATTCAAGAGAGCGGACAATTGAATTTTGTGAATCTTCCAACTGGAGATTTTGCCAAAAATACGCCGCTCGGTTTCGATATTCTTTTTGCAAACGGACATACCGATAAACTGATGATTCCCCACATTCAATACAAAGAAAAAACCCTAGTTTTTGTGACAGATTTACTGCCAACCGTTGGCCATATTCCTTTGCCGTATGTGATGGGCTATGACACGCGACCGCTGTTGACCATGGAAGAAAAAGAAAAATTTTTAAACGATGCCGCCGACAACAATTATTTTTTGTTTTTGGAGCATGATGCCACCAATGAACTTTGTACCGTAAAACACACCGAAAAAGGGGTGCGATTAAACCAAACTTATACATTTAACGAAGTATTTAATTAACATAAAGCAAAATAATGAGAATATTTAAATCGGTGTACGTTGCCGCATTGGCAACTATCACATTAGCAAGTTGCGGTTCTGTAAAATCTATCACAGATAAGCCAGTTCCAACCATGGATACCACCATATCCATATCACAAAAAAAAGGTGCCATAGACGATGAAGCGTTTAACCGTTGGGCGCATGCCGATTTGGTTTCAGACACCATTCCGGGAATGAGCCTTGACAAAGCCTATAAATTTTTAGAGGGCAAAAAAGGCGTAACGGTAATTGTTGGCGTTATTGATTCAGGAATTGATATTGAACACGAAGATTTAAAAGATGTTTTGTGGACAAACGCCAAAGAAATTGCAGGAAATGGAATTGATGATGACAACAATGGTTTTGTAGATGATATTCACGGATGGAACTTTTTAGGGGGAAACGGTGATCCGGCTCCCGAACAATTAGAAATTACACGATTGTTAGCGCCATTAAACGCTCGTTTTGAAGGCAAAACCATCGAAAACATAAGTGAAGCTGACAAAGCCGATTTTCTAAAATATCAGGAATATTTAGAAGCTTATAATGCTTCTTCCTCAAGACACTTTCAAACCTTGGCCCGCATGGAACAAATAGGAGCAAATTTTGCGGCAGTGAAAGAATATTTGGGAAAAGATAGTTTTACAATCGAAGATTTACAAGGAATCAACACCGACGACGAAACCCTTAGAGCACAAGTAAGCGATTTGATTGGCTTATATGGAAGAGGTTTGAATGAAGATGCTTATTTAGAATATTATGAAACTCAAAAGAAAAATAAAAACTATGATTTCAATTTTAACGGACGCGCAATTGTAGGGGACAACCCAGAAGATATTAACGACACAAAATATGGAAACGGATTCGTGATCGGTGATAAAGAAAGTGAATCTCATGGAACGCATGTTGCCGGGATTATTTTGGCATCCCGCAATAATAACAAAGGATTAAACGGGGTGGCCAACAATGCAGAATTATTGGTTGTTAGGGCGGTGCCAGATGGTGATGAGCGCGATAAAGATGTTGCCTTGGCAATTAGATATGCCGTTGACAATGGGGCAAAAGTAATCAACATGAGTTTTGGAAAAAGCTTTTCACCCAACAAAGAATGGGTTTTTGACGCTATTAAATACGCCGCAGAAAAAGATGTATTGTTGGTGCACGCTGCCGGTAACGACAATAAAAATATTGATGTAAAAGACAATTGGCCAAACGATTCAAAAGATAAAATAAATGAAATTTCAGACAATGTGATTACCGTTGGAGCCTTGAGTCCTAATTTTAATGAAAATCTGCCGGCATCATTTTCAAATTATGGCAAACTAAATGTTGATGTATTTGCCCCGGGAGTGCAAATATATTCAACTGTACCAAAAGACGAATATGCCAAATATAGCGGCACTTCCATGGCTTCGCCGGAAGTAGCCGGTATTGCAGCGTTGGTTCGTTCTTATTATCCACAATTATCTGCAAGCCAGGTAAAACACATCATTATGAATTCTGGTGTTAAAGTAAATTTACAAGTACTTATTCCTGGCGGAAATGGTGAAAAAGAAGCATTTTCTAATTTATCAAAAGCAGGAAGTATTGCAAATGCCTACAACGCACTATTGCTTGCTGATAAAATGGTAAACGGAAAATAAAATTATAATATTCTGTTAAAAAGCACACTCAAAAAGGGTGTGCTTTTTTGTGTAACTGGATATGTTTATATTGCGAACACAAAACAAAACCCAATGAAAAAATTATTAGGCCTTCTATTTTTAATTACATCAATAGTTACATCAGCACAAAATGATAAAGTTTATTATTGGCAACAGCACGCAGATTACAAAATGGATGTGGACGTAGATGCAGAAAATTATCAGTATAAAGGAACCCAAGAATTAGCGTACACCAACAATTCTCCAGATGTTTTAAAGATGGTTTTTTATCATTTATTTTTCAATGCGTTTCAACCGAACAGTGAAATGGATGCCCGATTGCAGGCTGTTGTTGACCCGGACAGTAGAATGGTAAACAATATTGGGACTAAGACAAATCCAGTTTTCGCAAGCAGAATTGCCAAATTAAAACCTAACGAAATAGGTTATTTAAATGTGTTGTCGTTAAATCAAAATGGAAAACCTGTGAAATACAGCACAGAAGGAACTATTTTAAAGGTCACTTTAAATAAAGAAATCCAACCCGGTGAAACTGTTAAGTTTGAAATGACTTTTGAAGGACAAGTGCCTGTTCAAATTCGCAGGGCAGGACGAAACAGTGAAGATGACGTAGCACTTTCCATGGCGCAATGGTATCCCAAAATGGCGGAATACGATTTTGAAGGCTGGCACGCAGATGCTTATATTGCGCGTGAATTTCATGGTGTTTGGGCAAATTTTGACGTTACGCTTCACATAGATAAAAAATTTACGGTTGGCGGAACAGGTTATTTACAAAATCCACAACGAGTTGGTCACGGCTATGAAGATAAAACAAAGCCTTTGAAACTTCCAAAGGGGAAAAAATTAACATGGCATTTTTTTGCGCCAAATGTTATAGATTTCACTTGGGCAGCCGATCCAGATTATGTGCATGATATTTTAAAAACCGCCGATGGAACAGATCTTCATTTCTTCTATAAAAATGACAGAAAATATGCGAAAGCATGGAAAGAAGTCCAGCCTTTAACAGAGAAAGCCCTAGAATATTTCAACGAAAACATCGGGAAATATCCCTGGAAACAATATTCGGTGATTCAGGGCGGAGACGGCGGAATGGAATATGCAATGTGCACGTTGGTTTCCGGAGGTAAAAGCTTAAATGATATTGTTGGCACTGTTTATCACGAATTGGCGCACACTTGGTTCCAACATATTTTAGCTTCGAATGAAAGTGAACACTCATGGATGGATGAGGGTTTTGCTTCCTATATTTCAGCCTTGGCTTCAAGCTTAATTTTAGAAGGAGGCAATGGAAAACCTTCATCAAAAGATTATAGAGGCTATTTCTATGCGGTGAAAAATAATTTTGAGGAACCTTTAACTACGCAGGCCGATAGGTTTAACACCAACGCCGCTTTTAGTATTGGAAGTTACACCAAAGGAAGTATGTTTCTTTCTCAGTTAAATTATATTATTGGGGAAGAAAATGTGCAAAAAACAATCAAAAAATATTTTGAAGATTTTAAATTTAAACATCCAACGCCCAACGATATTAAACGAACAGCCGAAAAAGTTTCCGGGATTCAGTTAGGTTGGTATTTGAATGAATGGATTGAAACCACGCACACCATAGATTATGCCGTTGCAAAAGTTGAAGGAAATGTTGTCACTTTAACAAGAGTTGGACAAATGCCGATGCCTATTGATGTTTCGGTTACTTATGTTGGTGGCGAAACAGAATCTTTTTACATTCCTTTACGAATGATGCTTGGTGAAAAACCCACCAATGCAACAGTTATTAAAAATTGGTCTTGGGCACATCCTAATTATACTTTTACCGCTTCGAAAGAGGTGAAAAAAGTAGAAATTGACCCTTCTCAATTGATGGCCGATATTGACCGAAACAATAATGTGTTTGAAAATTAGAAAGTCGAAAACTAAAGATTTCGGAATTTAAGGTTTTCTTTTATAGAGTCAATTTATTATAAGTATCATTATAATAGATAGGTTCACCTATATAGAAAACAATTATTGGTCAATAAATTAAATAAAATACCGTTGTTACATGGCTTTTCTAATTAAAAAATCAATCAACTACCAATCTGGGTAAATTCTCTGGCAATCTTGTCAATAATTCATAATTAACCTGTTCACTATATTCACTGAATGATGAAACACTGATTTCCAAATCGCCCTGTTTGCCAATCAATACCACTTCATCGCCTTTTTCAACCGAGTTAACTTGGTGGGAAACATCGACAGTAATCATATTCATATTTACCGTTCCCACAACACTCACTCGCTGTCCGTTAATTAATACAATGCCCTGATTGCTTAAATTTCGGCTAAAACCATGAGCGTAACCTACAGGAATTATGGCGATTTTTAAATCGGAGTTGGCAAGATAGGAAGTGCCATAGCCAACAAATTCCCCAGTTTTAACTTTTTTAACATCCATAACTCGGCTTTTCCATGTGAGCAGGCGTTGCAATGGATTTTTGTTTTCTTTCTTTTTGGTTAAATATTCAATCAAAATTTCTTTGTTGGGGAAAAATCCATACTGAATAATGCCCAATCTAACCATATCCATTTGAAATTTAGGATAGCGCAATGCCGCGGCTGAACAGGCTGTGTGATATTGCTCGGCTGATAACCCTGCAACATTCACTTTTTTCATTGCTTTTTGAAAAACCTGTTGTTGCTTTTTAATTCGATAGTAATTGGCAATACTTTCCGCACCTGCAAAATGTGTGCACAGTCCTTTAAAACACAAGTGAGAACTATTATTTTTTAACAATTGAAATACCGCCGGCAATTGACTCATCGCAAATCCGGTTCTGTTCATTCCGGTTTCCACTTCTATGTGAACTTTGGCTATTTTCCCGATTCTTTGGGCTGTTTGAAGTGCTTTTTCCAATCGATCAGGTTCAAATACGTAAAACTCAATATTGTTTTCAATGGCCCATTCCAGCTGTTCATTGTTGATCAAACCCATAATCATCACCGTGCTGTTTTCAGTACTTGCATGATGTACGCGCAAAGCCTCATCGGCACTAAACACTGAAAAATGATCAATTCCGCAGTGTTCTGCAAGGGGAACAAATACTTCAAGGCCGTGTCCATACGCATTGCCTTTTACCACGGAAGATATTTGTACGCCTTTTCCAATATAATCTTTTAAAAACTGAAGGTTGTGCTCCAGTGCCGATTTGCTGATTTCTAAATGTGAGGTGTGGAGGATTTTCATGACAAAATGCGTAAACTTATTTGATGAAACAATTGAATGGCCGTGGGCAAAATTTCATCCGGAAAATCGTAATCGGGATTGTGCAATGCCGGACTTTTTTCGCCTGATCCAATGCCAAACATCGCCCCTTTATAATTTTGCGTAAACAGGCCAAAATCCTCTCCCCATTTAAAAGGGAATTTCCGTTCAAAAATATCAAACGACAAGCTTTTTGCTGCTTCTTTTATAATAGCAACAGCTTCATCATCATTTTGGTTTGCATAAAATTCTTGGATCCACGAATAGGCTATTGGCATTTGATGATTTTTGGAAGCTTTTTCAATGCACTTTATTAAATCTGCGGTTAATTTTTTCATGATATTCTCGTTCCAGGTACGAATTGTAAGTCTTATTTCACCATAACCTGCCGAGATTCCATAAGCAATTTCACCCATTTCAATATGAATCGGCGTAATTAACGTAAAATCTTCCCTGTTTGGATCGTTGTTGGAAAGCTTTGCGGATTCCTGTAAAATTTCTGCGATGGCGAGTGCTGGATTCAAGCCGTTTTCAGGTTCTGCAGCATGTGCCGTTTTTCCGTTAATTTTAATTATAATGCTTTTTGCTGCTGCCGTAAATGAATTGTTTTTAACCACAATTTGGTTTAAAGGATATCCCGGAAGGTTGTGAAAAGCGAAAATATAATCTGGCTTAAAGTCTTTAAATTGCAGATCAGAAAAAATTGCCTTTGCGCCTTCGCCATCTTCTTCCGCAGGTTGAAACAATAAAAATATTTTTCCGGTTTTTGGTTTTTGTTCGGACAATAATCTAGCCAAACCCAATAAAACAGTGGCATGTCCGTCGTGTCCGCATTTATGTGATACGCCTTTAATTGTTGAAGCATGTTCAAAAGTGTTTGATTCCTGTATGGACAAAGCATCTAATTCAGCCCTAAACATGACCGATTTTCCATGTTTTTCACTATCAAAAATAGCCACGATACCTGTACCGCCAATATTTTCAATCACTTTGGAAGGCGTGCAGGATTTTAAAAATTTAGCAACCCTGTTGGCGGTGTTGTATTCTTTTCCCGAAACCTCCGGATTGGCATGAAGCATTTTACGAAATGTAATTAGTTCTTCCTTCAATTCTTTATTTATCATTGGTTCCATTTCTGTTAATTTTTAAACGTACTGCATTTCTTTTTATTGGGCATAAAACTTACTTAGAAAAATTGAGAACTAAAAATAAAAGCCAAATAGAAATCAAAAATTATAAAAAAAAACTTAGTGACGAAATGCAAATATAACCTGATTTTGTTAGAGTTTATATATGAAATTGTTAATGATTTCCTATTAATTTTATGTGCTTATTCAAAAAAGAGTGATATAAAAGCCGACTGAAATTAACCAAGGAAAGGGTAATCTTATTAAAATAGCATAATTCTGTTAAATTATTTACCTTAGCCAATGAGCTAATAACGTTAAAATGCCTGAAACCAATAAACACCTTCTCAATCCAGAAAAATGGGTCAGCTTGTATGCCGATTATCTTTTTAACTTCACCATTAGCCGGATTAACGATAGGGATTTGGCCAAAGATTTGGTGCAGGACACTTTTTTTTCGGCTTTAAAGGCAAAGAATAATTTTCAGGGAGAAGCAAGCGAACGCACTTGGTTAATCGCTATTTTGAAGCGAAAAATTGTTGACTATTACCGAAAAATAAATTCGATAAAAGGCAAGGCTGAAGTGCGCATGAATTTTTATGCCGATGGAGAACGTGAGGGCCAATGGTTGGAAGAACGTGTCCCAACAGATTGGAGCGGTGAAATAGAAAAAAAGATAGAAAACCAAGAACTGGCTATAGTTTTAGAAAAATGCATCGCAGATTTGCCCGATAAATACGCCATGGTTTTTAGAATGAAAACCATTCATCAAATTGAAACGGAGGATATTTGTAAAGAACTTGGGATTAGTTCGTCAAATCTATGGGTAATTATTCACAGGGCCAGAACCCAGCTAAGAAAATGCATGGAAGATAATTGGTTTAAAAATTAAAAGAACATTGAAGATGAAATTAACCTGCGATGAAGCAACTGCAATTTGTGACAAAAGTCAATACAAAGAAGCCAGCTTGTGGGAAAAAATAAAACTGAGTATTCATTTATTTTTATGCAGAAAATGTGGGCTTTATTCTAAACAAAATAAAATGATGAGCACTTGTTTCCAAAAATTAAAAGATGTGGAACGCAGTAAAACGCACCATTTAGACCTAGAGGAAAAGGAATTTATGGAGCGGGAACTTAAAACAAAAATAGAATAGCAGGCGACATAAAAATTGAGATAAAGACTGCCAAAGAAGTCCTATTTATTTAAAAATTTAAGTTTCCATCAAACTTTTTTTGTACTTTTATAAATAAAAAAAATGAGTTTCTTGTCCGAAAAAATTGAAAATTACGTTGAGGATCATTCCCAAAAAGAACCTGAGCTTTTACGGAAATTAAATAAGGAAACCTGGCAAAAGGTGTTAAACCCAAGGATGTTGAGCGGCGGTTACCAAGGCAGAATTTTGTCGATGATTTCCAAATTAATTCAGCCAAAAACCATTTTGGAAATTGGAACCTATACCGGTTATTCCGCTTTATGTATGGCAGAAGGCCTTCAAAAAAACGGCACGCTTTTTACCATTGACAAAAATGAAGAGCTGGAAGATTTCGCAAAAAAATATTTTGAAAAATCGTCTTATACATCACAAATAAAACAATTGGTTGGAAATGCACTGACCATCCTACCAACATTAAATGAAAAGTTTGACCTTGTTTTTATTGATGCGGATAAAGCGAATTACAGCACTTATTTTAACATGATTATTGGAAAAATGAATTCAGGCGGCGTTATTTTATCGGACAATGTGTTGTGGAGCGGAAAAGTTATTGAGGAAATTGAGCCCAATGATAAAGATACCAAAGCATTGGTTGCATTCAATAAATTGTTAAATACTGATGATAGAATTGAAACTATTTTATTGCCTATTCGCGACGGATTGTCAATTAGCAGGGTAAAATAAGCTAATAAGTACTTAAAGTGCCTAAAGTTTGAAGTACTTAGAGTTAAAATTACTTTCCTCTTTTAATAGTTCCGTTTTGGTCTTCTATTGGATTTTTAATTTCTTTTTCCGGAGTTGGAGAATTCTCAGCATCATTTTTAGCTTCTTCAGTTGGCGTTGAGGAATCTTCAGCAACATTTTTAACTTCTTGGGCTGTAGTTGAGGAATCTGCAGTGATATCGGATGAAATGTCCTTGATATTATTTTTATGGTCTTTGGGCTTGTTAAAATAACTCACCAAATTTCCATCGGCATCTTTCAAAGGATTTAAGGATTTCTCAATATCGGTTTTAATTTTTTTCACGGGGTTCGTGAAATCATCAAAATTATCCTTTATTTTATTGACTTCATTTCTTACCCTTGCGGCAACATCAATATCAAGATCATTTTTTTCGGCGCTGTTTTGTATTTCTCGCTTAATATCGTTGGTTGCATTTTTAATTTGACGCATTCCTTTTCCCAATTCACGTGCAATTTGAGGAAGTTTATCTGCACCAAATACCATCACAACCACTATAAGAATTACAAAAATTTCGCCACCGCTAATAAATAAAAACATATTAAATATTTTTTAGATGACAAAGGTAATTAAAAAAAGATTCAAAGAATAAATCTTAACTTTTCAGTTCAAAAAATTTGGAGTACCTAAAATACTTGCCGTTAAGTAGGGCTCAATTCACAATAGATACATTTGCTAAAACGCTATTTCCATTTTTTAACTTTAAGTACTTTTTAGTTGTTTACTTTTTTGTAAGCATCCGTTTAATTTCATTCAATTTCATTAATGCTTCAATGGGTGTAAGCGTATCAATATTTGTGGAGAGGATTTCTTCTTTGATATTTTCAAGCAAAGGATCATCCAGTTTAAAAAAGCTCAATTGCATGTCGTTTTCTGAAGCTGTTTTCAAGGTTTCTTTTACGTTGGCGTTTGTGTGATTTTTTTCGAGTTGCTTTAACATTTTTGAAGCCCTGTGGATAACAGAAGAAGGCATTCCGGCCAATTTTGCCACATAAATACCAAAACTGTGCTCGCTGCCACCTGGAACCAAAAAAAAAAAAAAAACAACCTTGTCT
>DAIQBF010000108.1:0-9786 GCA_036781305.1 Lutibacter sp. | reverse complement strand
ATTCCTTTCGGATAAATATTGTCTCCCAAAAAAAGCAATACATCTTCCTTTTTTGAATCTTTAATTTTCTCGTTTAAGGCATTCAATGCTTCTGAAATATCACCGTTTTCCAGATATCCCGCATCACCAATCAAATAAATATTGGTTCCAGGCAAAGTTGTGCCAGAAATTATAGTTGCTTGTTGTATTTTATCAAAAGTAGCGCAGGAAAACACTAATAAGAAAGAAACAAGCCGTAAAATTAGTTTGAAGGTGTTTTTCATAGTCTAAAATTAATTTAAATTCGTAAGAATATCAGCCATTTTTGAACGTTTTTTATAATCCGGGTCAAAATGCTGCCAAATTACTTTCATTTCTTTTGAAATAATAAAAGTCGCCGGAATCGGCAATTGTTCGCTGGTGTCATTATGGCTTTCTTTTAATTTTGCGCCCAAAACCGTGTTGTATATAACTCGCATCATTTTATTCGGAAGAAACAGCACGTCAAAAGCTTCCGCTATTTTGTAATTTTCATCGTTTAAAATAGTGAATTCGGCGCCTGTTTTTTCAATGGTTTTTTTGATGAATTCCGATTTTTCGGGAGTCACAACCACCACGGAAGCGGCTTTTTCAAATATTTTATGGAATTGTTCCTGCAACTCTTTTAAATGTTTGTTGCAAAACGGGCACCATTGCCCGCGAATAAAAATCAACACCACATTTCCATGTTGCGTTAAATTACTTAAAGAATGGGTTTTATCGAAAATATCTTTTGCCGAAAAATAGGTCACTGTTGTGCCAACTTTTAATCCTTTGGCCTGGTTTACTGATTTGAAATTTTTAGTTGAGCTCATTATTTTTATTTTTTCTGTTCTGAATAGGTAAAGATAAATGCCCGACCAATAAGGCCATTGCATAAAATTTGTTTTATTATCATTTATCGGACATTAATGTTTTAATTTATACTTTCACAAATTTATTTAGCCTATTTTAGTAATTCATAAAATTGGAAACCGAATTATTTGTTAGAATCACCTTTTAGCCTAATAAAAATTTGAATAAAAATATATTTGTAGATGGTAAAACAAGTTGTGTTTAATTACGAAAAAAATGAAAAAACTAATATAAATAATTGGAATTTTAGCTATATTCATTTCTTGCTATAATACTATTTCTGGAGAATCAATAAAATCAAACTTAGTCGGATTTATTTTAGGAATTGGCTTTATTCTTAGCTACTTTGAATCGTATAAATCGGAGAAATTAAGAAAATAAATACTAAAGTGTAATTACGAAAAAGATGCTTGAAAAAATTAGACTTGATTGATTTTTGGGCTTAATGGTGCGATTCTTGCGTAATGATGAGCTCGTTAATTGAAAAATTCGCATTTGAATCAAAAAATATTAAAGTAGCTAAAGTAAACGCTGATTTTAATAAAAACATAATTGAAAAATATCATACAAAAGGATTACTTCAATTTATTTTAATTGAAAATGGAAACGAAATTAGAAGCTTTGCAGGTACAATGACTAATTCTGATTTAACTAAATTTTGCGAAGAAAAAAGACAATAACTAAATAAATTTAATGCAATGAAAATAAGATCTAAAACAATAATATTAATAATTTTTAGTGTATTCTTTTTGTGCATAGTTTACACAATAATTGATTTCTATCCTGATTATAATTCTCTTTATGATTTAGGCTATGCAACTGGATATTTATTTGGTAAAATAATGAAAATTTTACTTCCTATTTTAATTGGAATGTATTTGATATTAAAACTTGTAAATAGACAGAAAACCGATGCTCTAAAAAGCAACTAAACACAACACCTCATAAAATTTATGCTTAAATTTGAACTGAAACAAACCGACAAATATTCAATAATAATATTGCTTGGCGGAAAAATCTCCGATTTTTCAGACACATAAATCTTATAAAACAAATTGGCTAAGCTGAAAAAACCGAGAAACAAACTGAATATGGGAACAGACTGATTTTTTAAAAATTATTAAAAATGGAAAATAACGAAGAATTTGAGCAAGCAATCCAAAGTTTTTCGGACGAAATAAAAGTGATTGCACGACAAACGAGAAAACTGATTTATGAAGTGCTTCCCGAAGTTATCGAAGTTGTTTGGATAAAACAAAAAAACACGGGCTTCGGAACAGGACTCAAGAAAAAAACTGAACATTTTTGTTGGTTAATGCCAGCAGCCAACCACGTAAATTTAGGATTTAATTATGGTACGGAACTTCCCGACCCAAAGAATTTACTTGAAGGAACGGGAAAATTATTCAGACATTACAAGGTGAAATCGGTTGAGGATTTGTCCAATCCAGATTTGATCAATCTATTAAAATATTCGACTACGTATCGAGTTCCACCGATAAATAAAAAATAAAGATGAACTTCGGATTATATATAATTGACCGAGATTAAGAAACAAGCAGAAAAAATTACAGATGCCAATAGAAAACATACCTGAAATCTATATTAAGGACAAAAAAAAGAGTCATGATTTATTCGTCTATGACTTTAAAATGACCAACGATGTTGTTAAAAGCAAGGTTAATTTAGGAATGAATATGTTCAGCTTTCTACAAATAGGTAAAAAGCAAGTTCATTTTGCAAATACTTCAATGGCGGTAAATAGCCAGCAATCACTTCTATTAAAAAAAGGAAATTGGCTCTGGACAGAATTATTGGATACTGAAGCGATTTATTATTGTAAGCTTTTCTTTTTTTCTGAAAAAAAACTCACCGATTTTTTAAGTAAATATACCAACGATGTAAAGCCCTATAAAGAGGAAATCCCCTATTTTGTCATTGAAAACGATGATTATATCGCTGCCTTTATAACTTCATTGTCATCTGGCACCTTTAAAGACCACAGTTTTAGTGATGCATTATTGGTCTTAAAATTTGAAGAAATTATGTTGTATTTATTGAATAAATACGGCAATAAATTCGAATATTATTTACATTCCTTAATCTCAAAAGAGATTTCTCCATTTAAAAATGTAGTAGAAAGTAATGTAAATTCCAATTTAAAATTGGAAGAAATTGCCTTTCTCTGCAATATGAGCCTATCGACCTTTAAACGTCATTTTACCAACGAATACAACGAACCGCCCGGAAAGTGGCTGCAAGACAAACGCTTACAAAAAGCCAAGGAATTGCTGCAATCCGGCGATTTAAAAGCGTCTGACATCTATTTAGACATTGGCTATAACAACCTGTCTAACTTTAGTATAGCCTTCAAAAACAAGTTCGGTATCAGTCCAACAGATATTTCGAATTAAAAATTGAATACATAATACCCTGATTTACTACACTTTAGATAACTAAGCAAATCTCTATTTTTCACAAAATAGCACATTGACCTGTTTTCATAAGTTATTGAACCGTATCAATAAATAAAAAGGGAATAAGCCGCCGTACATTTGCATTGTAATTACACGACGCTTGTTTTGGCAAGCATTAATTAAGAACTAAAACTAAATATATAATTATGGCAAATGTAACAAAACCTGTATTCAAAGAAAGATACGGGAACTTTATTGGCGGTAAATTCGTAGCACCCGTAAAAGGTCAATATTTCGATAACGTATCTCCAGTGGACGGTAAAGTATTTACGCAAGCTGCTCGTTCAACGCAAGAAGATATTGATCTTGCTTTAGATGCAGCACACGAAGCGTTCCCATCTTGGAGTACATCTTCAGCAACAGAACGAAGTAATGCTTTATTAAAAATTGCGCAAGTAATGGAAGACAACTTCGAATACTTGGCAACTTTGGAAACTATTGACAACGGTAAACCAATCCGTGAGTCTCGTGCAGCAGATATCCCTTACTGTATTGATCACTTCCGTTATTTCGCAGGTGTTATCCGTGCAGATGAAGGAAGCATTTCAGAACACGACAAAAACACAGTAAGTATTGTATTACACGAACCTATTGGTGTTGTTGGTGAAATCATTCCTTGGAACTTCCCAATGTTGATGTTGGCTTGGAAAATTGCTCCAGCTTTAGCGGCAGGTTGTACCGCGGTTGTTAAACCAGCAGAACAAACTCCTACCAGCGTTATCGCTTTAATGGAACTTATAGGTGATATTTTGCCTGCAGGTGTATTGAACATCGTAACTGGTTTTGGTGCAGAAGCCGGACAAGCTTTGGCAACATCTAAGCGTATTGCTAAACTTTCTTTCACTGGTTCTACGGAAACTGGTCGTAAAGTATTGCACAATGCAGCCGAAAACATCATTCCTGTAACAATGGAATTAGGTGGAAAATCACCAAACATTTTCTTCCCGTCGGTAGCAGACCAAGACGATGATTTCTATAGCAAAGCTATTGAAGGCGCGTTAATGTTCGCACTAAACCAAGGAGAAATTTGTACAGCGCCATCTCGTATTTTAGTACACGAAGATATCGCTGACGATTTTATCGCAAGAATGCAAGAACGTTTGGGAGCTATCAAAACTGGAAACCCATTGGATCCAGAAACAATGATTGGATCTCAAGTTTCTAAGCCTCAATACGAAAAAATTCTTAACTATATCAAGATTGGTAAAGAAGAAGGTGCATTGGTATTGGCTGGTGGTGACGCTGGTAATTACGAAGGTGAACTTTCTGAAGGATACTACATCCAACCTACAGTTTTAAAAGGCCATAACAATATGCGTGTGTTCCAAGAAGAAATTTTTGGCCCAGTTGTAGCGTTGACAACATTCAGTTCTACTGAAGAAGCTATCGCAATCGCAAATGATACACCTTACGGATTAGGTGCAGGTGTTTGGTCTCGTGATGCTCACGAATTATACCAAGTTCCTCGCGCTATTCAAGCCGGTAGAGTTTGGGTAAACCAATACAACACCTATCCTGCGCACGCACCATTTGGCGGCGTTAAAGAATCAGGATTCGGTCGTGAAAACCATAAAATGGCTTTAGATCATTACCGTGTTGTAAAAAACATGTTGATCTCTTACGACAAGAAACCTATGGGCTTCTTTTAATTGAAACTTTATAAAAAAAGTTATAATAAAAACCCCGGTTATGCCGGGGTTTTATTGTTTTAAACAAAAGCTTTTCATCAATTATAATTAACACAATAAAATTAAAATCTAACAGCTTATGAAAGCTATGCAACACATATCTTATTGGAATTGGAAAATTTCTGAAAGTTTAAAATTATTTACAACGTAAAACATAATACTGATTCAGAAGAATTAAACGCATCATTTAAATTTGGCAAGTTGAAATTTTATGGCTATGTTTACCTTTTGTCACTATTAATTTCTTTTTATAATACTGAAATGAATCAAATTAAGAATAAGCGCCTACATAACTTTTACGAGACTCCAGTCCACAGGTTATTTTATGCTTTTTTTTATTTTGCAATGTCTCCAAAGCGCAAAATCATCTTCCTGAATTAATCAGGCATAACGAGTGTGCCTGAACAACTCCATTACATTATTTCTTACAGAAGATATTCAATTAAAACACACTGAAAATCTCTACTCGCATTTAGAATAGTGAATTAACTTTGAGTTTAAGCGATGTTCTTTTTATATAAATTTAAAATAATATTATCATGGCTGTATTAAGAAAAAAGCTCACCAAAGCAGAATTAAACGATAAAAAACAAGAGAAGATTATCAAAAAATTAGAAGATAAAAAAATGAGGAAACGCAAGTCAAGATAACCCTATTTAAAATAAATTAACTTTCATATCCTCAAAAAAGGCTGTAAATTTACATTTATAGCCTTTTTGATTAAAGTTAATTTATTTGCAAAATTATTTCTACTTTAGAGAAGAATGGAAAAAAACAAATTAAATAAACCATGAGCAGAGGATTTGTTAAAGAAGATGATCAGGAAGAAATTCCTATGGTACCGCCCAGAGCCGACTTACCGGCAGGTGTAATCAATTACGTCACCCAAGTTGGCATGGATGAACTTTTGGCTGAAAAACAGATGCTTATCAACAAAAGAGACCATCTGGAAATTACAAACGAAAATGAAAAACGAATTACCATAAATCACATCAACGCAAAATTACAATTGTTGAATAACCGAATTTCTACTGCCAAAATAGTTGACCTAAGCAAGCAACCACAGAATGAAATCAGATTTGGCGCGTTGGTAACCCTAAAAATTGGGAACGAAACAAAGCTTCAACGCTATCAAATTGTAGGTGTTGATGAAGCTGATATTTCAAAGGGAAAAATCTCATTCATTTCGCCAATTGCCAGAATATTGACAGAAAAGAAAGAAGGAGAAAAGGCCATATTAAAACTGACAAAAGAAGATAGGATTTTTGAAATTATGGAAATCACCTATTAACAATTGTAAAATATACAGGTTAAAATGCATCAAACAGGTTAAAAACCTTATACCAATAAACAAATTCTCAGAATACACTGGTATTGAACGCAATAACGAATATATTTTAGATTAGAAAAACGGGGCTAATTGGGGCCTATAAAAAAGCGTATCTTTGTAAGCCCAATAAAATGGGGGAGGAGCGTAGTTTAGGTTCTTCCTCTATGATTAAAATTTAGGTAGAAACTTTTAACTTTATGAAACCTTTTCAATTCAAGCAATTTACCATTCAACAAGATAAAACAGCGATGAAAGTTGGTACTGACGGTGTTTTGTTGGGCGCTTGGGCGAGTTTGGATTTTTACCCCAACAGTATGCTGGATATTGGTGCCGGAACTGGTTTAATCGCTTTAATGATGGCGCAAAGAAGCAATGCAGAAACCATTGATGCCCTTGAATTGAATGACGCCGCTTATGAACAAGCGGTTGAAAATTTTGAAAACAGCGCTTGGGGAGATCGGTTGTTTTGTTACCACGCCTCCTTGCAAGAATTTGCAGATGAAATTGACGAGAAATATGATTTTATCATTTCAAATCCGCCTTTTTATACTTCAACCTATAAAGAACTTTCAGAAGATCGTGCGATGGCACGTCATTCTGAAAGTTTAACTTATAAGGAATTACTGTATTTTTCTTCAAAATTATTGTCGGAGAAAGGAAATTGTGCGTTTATAATTCCTTTTGAGGAGGAGGAGAATTTTATTAAAATTGCTTCAGCGTACAAACTTTATCCGAATAGAATCACTAGAGTTAAAGGGGCAATAAATACAGCAGTGAAAAGAAGCCTGCTTCAATTTTCTTTTGTGAAAACCGAAACAGCTTCCGACGAATTAATCCTTGAAATATCACGGCACAATTATACGGAGGAATATAAAAACTTGATTCGGGATTTTTACCTTAAATTGTAACGATTATCCTGTCACCCGTTCTGGATTGTAACCTAAATAAGGCGCTTTTTTTTCGTGAAATACAATGCCGTTTTCCTCCAGCTCTTTCAAAATTGGTTCATAAACTTCTTTGCTGATTGGCATTTGAACTCCCGGCGTTGTAATTTCTCCATTTAGTATTTTCAAAGTGGCAATGGCTACAGGCAATCCTACTGTTTTTGCCATTGCGGTATAAGTCTGGTTGTCTCCAATGCAAACCATGCTGCTTTCAATTTGCTCCTTTTTACCATTTAATTCGTAACCGAAAAGATGCTGCATCACAATCATATCCTTATCGTTTTCATTTAATGTCCAGCTGTCTCTTAATATTTTTTCAAGAATTTGGGCAGGTGTCGCATTTTTAAGTCCAACCATTTTTGTGGAACTAAATAAGTCCAATTCGGCTAATTTGTCCCAAACAATATCGTCTTGGTCAATTTTTAAATAATAGCATAATTTTAATTCTACAGAGTCAAAAGGATTGTAGGCCAAAAAAGAGTTGGTAAAAGCACGGTAACTCATGTGTTCAGAATTTTCAATGGTGTAGCTGTCATCGGTCATACCCAATTGAACAAAAACATTCCAGGCCCTGGAAAAGCCGACACGCCTTATGGTTCCTCGGTATAAAGTTAAAATATTGTCCAAGCCATAAACACTTCTATATTTTAGGGAATCTCTGTTGGCATAGGCTTCAAATTTACCATAACCGTCAATATTCAAAATTTCTGTGCGCCTAAATAATTTTTGGTAAGGAATGTACTTGTAGGTTCCTTCTTGTATGAATTTTGCAGCACCGCCTTGTCCGGCCAACACCACATTTCTCGGATTCCAGGTAAACTTATAATTCCACAAGTTATCGTCGCTCTCAGGGGCAACCAAGCCGCCGGTAAATGACTCAAAAAGCAACATTTTACCGCCTTTTTCTCTAATATGGTCTATTACTTGCATCGCACTCATATGGTCAATGCCGGGGTCTAATCCGATTTCATTCATAAAAATCAGATTTTTTTTGATTGCTTCTTCATTCAGTGCGATCATTTCATTTGAAATATAAGAGGCCGTAACCATGCTTTTTCCGAATTCCAGACAATCTTTGGCCACATTTATATGTAAATGGGCAGGAAGCATAGAAACCACAATATTGGCATTTTTAATCGCTTCTTTTCTTTCGACTTCATTTAAAATGTTAAGTGCTATCGCAGTGCCATTTTCATGATTCTTCACTTTGCTTTTGGCAAGTTCTAATGAAACATCGGCAACCGTTATATGAAGGTTTTCGCTAAATGATTTCTTTAATAAATAGGTAATCAATGAAGAAGATGATTGGCCGGAACCAATAACCAAAATATTTCTCATTCTGTTATTTTTAAGGATTAAACCAGAATACGAAAATACAATTTTTAAAGGAAATTTATGAAATTATAATCTTAATTGCTTTCGTCCTCCACTGATGCTAAAATTTTCTTTGCTTTCTCGTAATCTGAACTGCTTACTTCTAGTTTATAACCTTCAACATAGGCGGTTCCAATTGTTGACATGATGTTTTCATCAAAAATAAAACTATTAATTCCATAACTCGACAATAATGTTTTTGCAATATAAATTTCATGGATTAAACTGGCGGTTAAAACGGTGACTAAAGTGTCTGAATTGCTTTTCATATTTCTTAAATTTATCCTAAATATACGAAATGTGTTTTTGAAACCGCGATAAATTTTATCTTTACAAGTAAAATCAATAAACACCAATGAAAAAAAATTTGGGAATTACCTCTTTATTGGGTGCGTTAACAATAGTGCTGGGCGCTTTTGGGGCGCATGCCTTGGAAGAAACTTTAAGCTTAAATGAACTGAAAAGTTTTGAAACGGCGGTGCGTTATCAAATGTACCATATTATTGCATTGCTATTTGTCAATTCTTATTCAGGATTCTCCTTAAAAATTAAAAATACCGTAAGCTATTTGTTTTTTGCGGGTATTTTATTTTTTTCAGGCTCAATTTATGCAATTACATTAGGCGTAAATCCAAAAAATATTTGGTTTATAACCCCATTGGGAGGTTTATTTTTTATTTTGGGGTGGTTAAAAATGGGAATTTCCTATTTTAAGAAAGAATAAATGGATGATTTGATAATTAATTTATAATCCTTCAATTTTTTTTGTTGTACTAAACAAATAAATCTATTTTTGCCAAATATTTTTTAAAAGAAATAGAAGGAAAAAAGATTTTTTTTCGCGAATAACGAAAACGATTTCGTGTAAAATGAGGCAGCTATAAGAATATCTAAAATACAAGTTATTAGATAGTTATGAAAATGAAAACGTTATCGTAGATAGTCGATTTTACTGATATATATCATTAAAGCAACCTTTTGTTAGTCCGAAATTTGTAGTATAAGTGATATGAGATTACCAATAAAAAACATAAATAATACTGAAAAGATGAAACGAGCCATAACAAATTTTGATACACAGCAGAATGATTAATGGCGAA
>DAIQBF010000107.1:0-9922 GCA_036781305.1 Lutibacter sp. | reverse complement strand
ATGCTATTTTTAACTAATATTAAGCTTCCGCCTGTTTGGGCGGATTAGTTCAACACCTCATAAAATTTATGCTCACATTTGAACTAAACAACATACCGACAAACATTAAACAAACGATTTGCTACCACCGAAAAATCTCCGATTTCTCAGTCGCACAAATCTTATAAAATACCGTTGTAACCAATATGAAAAAACCTGTAACTAAAAGAAAATGGAGGATTAATTTGGTTGTTTCATACAACAATCAAAAGATTGCGGAAATTAACAGAAATAATGTCTCTGAATTTCTAAAGAACTTATCGTCGATTTACAAACTTGACTATGCAATCTCTGAAAATCATAAATTCAATTATGACAAAGAGTTTGAAATTGAGCATAGTAAAACGGAATGTGATATTTTCTATTTTCGCTCAAATAAAAACACTCGGATTAAAGCAAAGGAATTGAGAACGACAATTAACAGCTTGTTTCCTTACACTTATGGAGCTTATTATGATGGAGTGGAATTTTTCACGCAAATGACGAAGGCTTTAAAGGAATATCCTCTTCCAAAAGAATTTTATAGACCTTTAAAATATCCTTATGTGGAATTTCATAATGGTTCGGAAATGAAACTGATGCTTCCCTATGAAAATGTGATGGAAGTGATTGAAAAGGAACAGAATTTTACAATGAATTAAAAAAAATACTGGTTACAATAACCTCATAAAATTTATGCTTACATTTAAACTAAATATAAACTGACAAACATTCAATAATAATATTGCTACGGCGGAAAAATCTTCGATTTTTACGTCGCACAAATCTTATAAAAACTCGTTGTACACAATCAAAACACAAGAAAATTTTGAACATAAAAGAATACTTAGAAATTGGATATAAAATATTGAATGATTTTCAAGGTAGTATAATTGCAATAATTGCAATGATTATCACATACCCAATTCTTAAGAAAAAATTACTTGAAACTCATATTTCAAATGCATTAATAGATATCCAACAAGCAAACAAAGATGTAATTTTGAAATCGACTGAATTAATAGATGAATATGTTCCTTTAACATACACAAATGAAATTATTAGTGAGAAAGAATTAGAAAATTTAAGTATAGTCATAAAAGGTTTACAAACATTATCACAAAATGCAAATAAAGATTGCAACACAATGATTGTATTACTTAAAATTACTTTACAAAATACTGTAAAACATTATGATTTAAAAAAACACGGAATAATAACAACCAGAGAAATATATGGTTTGATTATAAGAGTCCTTGAACAAGTAATATATTTTTCTACACAAGTTGTTCAAATTCCTAAATCCTCTAAAACATCAAAGAGAAATTTAATTAATAAAAAAATCCAAAAATATGTAACTCATTCTGAATTTGAAAAATATAAATATTTCAAACAAGGCTTTATTGATGATGCAAAATCTGCTCATCATCTTCTCTTCTATTCTTACGTACTTTCAAATACAACAAAACTTATTACTCGTTCTGCATTTCAAATTTTTCAAAACACTGCACCTATTCAATGTATAGCTTACGTTGAGGAAATTTATGCTCCAATGCAAATCGAAAAAAGGGGAAATGAAACATTCTTTGGAGATAGACTTTTACTGCACTTAATGGGTTTTAAAATTAAATCTACATTAGATAGTAAAACTAACAAATCAAAGAAGATTATAGAATTTACTTATACTAATCCAAGTGACTATTTTAGATTTACAAAAAGTTTGTCACAAGAGAAAATGACAGAATTTATAGATTCATTTATTGATAAATCAAATTTCGATTTAAGTAAAATGAATAAATTCCGTAAGTATGATAATGAAATTATTTCATTTGAATTTGACTACGAATATTGCAAAATGATGTTTAAAAAGAATAAGAGGAGAGTTCAAAAGGAAATGAAAAAAATAGTGTACAACACCTCATAAAATTTATGCTTACTTTTAAACTAAATAACGAACTGACAAACATTTAACAAACGATTTGTTAAGTGCAAGCGAAAAAGATACCATTTTATGGCACATAGCCACCCTGTTTGGTTGGATTGTAGCTATTTTATGGCTGGTATAAACATGTAGCTGCAAGCATAACTGAACAGACCGTCAAAACAAAATGAATAAAAATTGAAAACAATATTAGACTTAACACATATTGAAGCACGAAATTACTTTCTCAAAAAAGAAAGTTATTGTGACATTGACTTGCCAAAATATTTCAATTTCGAACCTTTATTACAGGCATTATCTGAATGTTCACACGTTGACAACATTACTTTGGATAAAGCGAAAAAATTAAATGATATTAACTATAAATTCTTGACAAATAAAGACGGTAAATATGCTTGGCGACCACTTCAAATAGTAAATCCAATAATGTACGTTTATCTTGTAAACAAGATTACAAAAAAAGAAAATTGGAATTTAATAAAAAGTAGATTTGAAAAGTATCAAGCCAATGATAAAATCAAATGTTACAGTATTCCGATAGTATCTAAAAAGACAACTTCAGATAAAGCATCAAATATTATAAATTGGTGGCAACAGATAGAACAGCAATCATTAGAATTGTCATTAGATTTCGATTGTGTACTCAATACGGATATTACAGATTGCTATGGCTCAATTTATACACATACTATTCCATGGGCTTTACACGGAGAGAAAGTAATTAAAAATGACTTTTTATATCCAAGCAATCCCAAAAAAAAATATTTAGGAAATTCAATAGATACTGCAATACAAAGTATGCAGTATTCACAAACCAACGGCATTCCTCAAGGAAATGCACTTATGGATTTTATTGCGGAAATTATTCTAGGATATGCAGACGCAAAATTGACATACAAAATCAAGTCTTATAACAGAAGAGAAAAACAAAACTTAATCACTGAATACTCAATTTTAAGATATAGAGACGACTACCGAATATTTGCTAAAAATCAAGAGACTTTAATTAAAATAGCAAAACTTCTTACAGAGACTTTGTATGAACTAAACTTCAAACTAAACTCTCAAAAAACCTTCATTTCAGACAATATTGTTAGTGATGTTATAAAACCTGATAAGTTGTATTGGAATGAATCAAAGCAAAGTGAAAAATCTTTACAAAAACATTTATTTTTATTGCACTCACTTGGAGAAAAACACCCTAATTCTGGAAGTTTAATGACTTCTCTCACTAAGTTTTTAGAAGACAGAGTCTATCCAATCAAAATATTTAGAGAAGAAAATTCAAAAGTATTAGTAAGTATTTTGGTAGATATAGCGTATAAAAATCCAAGAACATATCCTGTAATAACAGCAATTTTAAGTAAAATTTTATCCCTTGAAGTAAATACTCAAACTGTAAAGCAAATACTTAATTCTATCGAACGAAAATTCGATAAGCTTCCAAATGTCGGACATTTACAAGTTTGGCTTCAAAGGTTAACAATCAATCAAGAAAAGGAAAAAAGCTATCCAGAAAAATTGTGTCAGAAAGTAATTGATAATGATATCAAAATATGGAATTTTGATTGGATTACTAATGCCAGTATTAAGTATTTATTAGAAAATAATCCGATAATTGACGAACAGAAAATTAGCGAAATGGAAAACATAATTGAACCAAACGAAGTGAAAATATTTGTGTACTAAACTGAATGCCAGCTGGTAATCGAGAAGACGGCTCCGCCAGAAACTGACGGAATGTCCTCCAGACTTTCCACCACCAGATACGGCGGTTCGTGAATTCTCACCTTAATTGCCCTTTTCACCAATTGGATATTCCGGTGATACTGATCCCCTTAAAGTAAAGCATCAGCTCTTGTTAACGTTGGTTATCGATAGTGGAATATACGTGTACTTAATCTTTCAAAAGTGGCACAATTCAAACCGATATCACTGGCACAAAGTGATCTGATAGATCCATTATTAGCGAGGGCATTTTTATCTTATTATAGGAACAAATTTGAATTTGAAATTGGCATATGTGACGAAAAGTTACTTTTGGACAGAAACTATTAATTTTAAACAGTTATATTTGAAATTAAATAACAAGTTAGCATAATTAAGATGAAACTTATTAAAATCCTTTTAATTGAATTTGAAGATAGAATAAGTAACTTAAAGAGTTTAGATTACAACAAACGAAGTATTTATTCAAGAATAAATAATTCGGTTTCAATTAACGGTAAGGAATCTAATATCTTAATTACAGAAAAAAAAGGAATTGAATATTTGATAGAAAAAGATAATATTACTATTTCAATTTCAAACAATATTATTAAAGAGATAGAGGAAGTTGCTGAAGAGTTTATCAATTTCATTTCTTTGTCAAAAAATACTGGGCGAAAAATATCAGCCTCTAAACCATCAATTTTTCTTGAACCTGAAAACAACTTGGATATTATGAATCTTTCGATTGCTAGAAATATGAAATTTGAAAATATTTCTAATATCGCATCAGCAAGAACTGATTTTAAATTTGATTTAGATTTTTGTAAGGAAAATTTACAAGATAGAATTGATGGAGTACAAATATTGGCAGAGGCTAATTCAACAAATCATTTATCTGGAAAATTTCATGAATATATTAGATTTTTTGAAAGAGCATTCAAAAGAGAAAACAGTGGTTTAACAGAACCTTTATCAAAATTTTTATCTAGCAATAAAAACCTTGGGTATTCAAAAAAAGAAATTGAAAAATGGATTAATGATAGAAATAGATCCGTACATGCTAATGATAAATCAGGTTATTTAATAGAAAGAGATGTTATTAAGTTTATTGATAGAATTGAACAAGCTTCTTATGATATCTTATTTAATAAATTAGAATGGGGAAATAAATCAATTAGGAGGAGAAATTTATTTAAATTTCGAGAAGGTACCGATTCCGATATGAATAATTTATTTATTCCGCCATCTACAACAAGTAACATAATGATGTCATTTCTAGATGAAACTAAATCATATCCTCAAAACATTTCATTTGAAGTTTATAAGTCAATCCCTAAAAATTGGTGGTATCAAAAAGATATACAGTCAGTTTTTAATGATTTTTTTAAAATAAAAACAGTTGATTGAAATTTAACTAAAGCTAAGAAGTATAAAATTTATGCTTACTTATTAAACTAATTAATGAACTGTAAATATTCAATAAAAATATTGCAACTGCGCAAAAATCTTTGATTTGTGTGTGGCGCAAACCATAATATAAAACCGTTGTGCTAATGTAATAAAGCTATGAGAAAAAAAAGATACTACACAGAAAATGAAGGTCCAATTGCTGAAATCGAAATGCTTGCTCTGCAAAAGGCAGTTGAATTAAGCAAAGTGATTGAAGATATACAGCAAATCACGATTTTAATTCATACAAAAAATAATACCGGATACATTGAAAGGACTATTGGTGGAAATTATCTAAAAGGTCTATTTAAGGGAACTGTATCAGCATATTCAAATGGTCCGAAACTAAAAATTGAAACTTTAAGAACTTACGACAAAATTTACGGTTGGCAGAAAAAGAATAGTATCCTTTTAGCCTTTGGATTAGATTCTAAAGAGTTATTCAAATTTGATGATGACGAAACTGTAAAAGCAATAATTGCGCATCAATGGATGAAAACTGGAGTTACAGAATGGGCTAAAGCTTGGAATGCAACTGAATTAATTACGAATCAAAAAGCTCAGTCAACTGATTTACCTGACCCAATTGTTCAAGTAGCTTTCAAGGAATTGACAAAAATTATAAATCCGAGTACTGGAATTAGCCATCATATGGATAACGCAAGATGTAAAACATACTTGAGAGCTTTAAATAAATATAATTATGAATTAAATCCTATAAAGACTAAATCATATTTAGTGACAAATTTAAATTGGGACAATAGTCACGCTGAAGATGTAATAAAACTGATTGAAAAATTAAATTCCGGAAGCTACTTCATAGGTGGAGAAAAAACTGGACTGCAAAATCATATTAAAAGATGGAAATTGAAATTGTAACACTAAGCACAAGTGGTATATAATTTATGCGCAAATCGGATTTATTACAAACCGACAAACAATCGATAAATATATTGCAATGGCGGAAAAATATTTGATTTTTACGTTGTGCAAATTATAATGCAAAACCATTGTATACAAACTTAAAAAACAGAAAATGTTTGAAAAACTTCTGAGAGAACTTAAACAAATGGATGGAATGAAAGTTTCCATTCCAATTGAAACGGATGAGAATGGATTCTTCGACAGAGAATGTCCTGACGAGGAATGTATGTTTGTATTTAAAGTTCACGAAGAAGATTGGAAAAACAATTTTAAGGACGAATCTGTTTTCTGCCCAATGTGCGGAAATGAATCAGGAAGCGACACTTTTTGGACAACTGAACAGCTAAATAATGCTCGAAAACAAGCTGGAGAATATCTACAAGGTAAAATCAATAAAGCTATGAAGGATGATGCCAGAAGTTTCAATAACCATCAACCAAAAGGAAGATTCATTTCTATGAGTATGAGTGTTGAAGGACATACTCCAAAAAAATTAATAATGCCAATACCATCACAGGAAATTTTTGAACAAAAAATTAGATGTGAAAAATGTGAATCAAGATATTCAGTAATTGGAAGTGCTTTCTTTTGCCCTTGTTGTGGACATAATTCAGTTGAACAAACATTTAACTGCACAATTAATAAAATTGAGAGTTCAATTAATAATATTCCCACCATAAGAAAAGCGCTAAACGAAATAAGTAAAGATCAATCCGAAAATACTTGCCAAACATTAATTGAGAAATGTCTTCTCGATTCTGTAGTAGCTTTCCAAAGATATTGTGATGTTTTGTACTCTAAGCATAAGAATTCAAAATCAAAAATTCCTTTTAACGCATTTCAAAAACTTGATGTAGGAGGAGAATTATGGCAAGAAATTTTAAATGAAAGCTACACAGATTGGCTGACAGAAACAGAATATAAAAGGCTGAATATTTTATTTCAACGTAGACATTTACTTCAACATACAGAAGGGATTGTTGACGAAAAGTATATAACAAAATCATCAGATAATAAATATAAAGCAGGACGAAGGATAATCGTTAAGGAAAAAGACGCGATTGAGTTAGTTAGCTATATTAAAATTCTAACGAATGAAATAAGAAAAAAAGTAGAATAAAAAAGCACGTATACAACATTGGTAATCGTTGCACAAGCTTTTAAAAAAGATAATATTAAATGAAAAGCTCCTTTTTTAGACTGCCCCCAAAAAGTTAGACACTATTTGGGGGTATTTTTATGGAAAGAAAAGTCAAGAATGATTACGCATTCAAACTTGAATGTGTAAAATTAGTATTAGAAAAACATCATTCCTATGGGTTTGTTTCTAAACTAAAAGGAGCTGAAAAATCTAACATTCGTAGATGGGTTGGATTTTACAAGCAATATGGAGAAAACGGTTTGATACCAAGGAAGAACCGCAATTATTCGGTCGATTTTAAATTGAAAGTATTACAATCAATTGATGAAGATTTTTTATCATTGAACGAAACCTGTTTGAAATTTAACATCCCTACTTCTTCGATTTTTCTTAAATGGAAAAGAGATTTTGCTAACTTTGGTCTGGAAGGATTACAACCTAAACCGAAAGGCAAAGCAAAATCTATGGGTAACATTAAACGTAAAAAGCGTAAATCAGATAAGCTATTAACCAGAGAAGAAGAACTTCTTTTGGAAAACGAATCACTACGTTGTGAGAACGATTTGCTAAAAAAGTTGCATGCCTTAATTCAAGCAGAAGAACAAGCCAAAAAGCGCAAGCCATAATGGAATTAAGGCATCAGTATGATTTAGAAACACTTTTAAATCAAACTAATATGGCGCGAAGTAGTTTTTATTATTACCAAAAACAGACGAAAACATCCGATAAATATGCCCAAACAAAAGAGTTTATAAAGGTCATTTATCACAAACATAAAGGTCGTTATGGATATAGAAGAATTACAGATGAATTAAACAATAAAGGAATAATTATCAATCATAAAACGGTTTTAAGGTTGATGAAATTGTTAGGGTTAAAGAGTCTAATTAGAGTCAAAAAATACAAATCATACAAAGGAGAAAAAGGTAAAATTGCACCTAATATTTTAGAAAGGAATTTTAAAGCAGATGCGCCAAATCAAAAATGGGCAACCGATATAACCGAGTTTAATGTCTCTGGTCAGAAATTGTATTTATCGCCAATTATTGACTTGTTTAATCAAGAAATTGTTAGTTATGAGCTAACCGAACGACCGGTGTTTAATCAGGTAGTGATGATGCTCAAAAAAGCATTTAAGAAAATACCAAACAATTCTAATCTAACATTACACTCTGATCAAGGTTGGCAATATCAAATGAAACAGTATCAACATTTATTACAACAAAAAGGAATTATGCAAAGTATGTCAGAAAAGGAAACTGTTTAGATAACGCAATTATTGAAAACTTCTTTGGAATACTTAAATCGGAATTGTTTTATCTTAAAAAATACAAATCAATAGACCAATTAAAAAATGAAATAAATGAATATATAAACTATTACAATAACGATAGAATCAAGTCAAATTTAAACAAAATGAGCCCGATACAATATCGAGCTCATTATTATCTAAATTAATTATAAATTTGTCCAAACTTTTGGGTTCAGTCTATTTAAGGAGCTTTTGTTTTTAATTTGGCTGGTGTTTAATTGTAATGTGATAATTTGTTTAAATCAATCGGATCAAGTGGGTGAGCCATATCGCATATTTTTTTGCGACAAGGTAGTTTATTCCTGATTTTTCAAAAGTGGCACCATTTAATCCGATATCATTGGCGCTAGCAAACCAATATCCTGGTACAAATTGATCCGATATATCCAAAAAGGATTAAAAAAATTATTATAAATTAATTACAGGGCTGTTTCCATTAAACTAACTTTTAACCTATTATAGCTTTTTAAAATTCTAGATGTTAAAGTTCTAATTGATATTGACAAATCATCTTCATAAATCCTTAGTTGAAACTCCTCTTGAAAATCTTCCAATAATTCATAGATAAAACTATATAAAAACCTTCGTTTAATAATTTTATAATCTTCAGACATATCAGAATTATTTAATTGATTAACAATCATTTCAAGTGATTCTATTCTAGGTAATAGTTTTTCTAAATATGGGATTAATATGGAAGAGCAATGGGTATGTAAAGCTTTTGTATTCATTAACTTTTCATAATACCCAAACAATGGCATCGTAGACTCTACTCCATTATATTCTATATTTTTATCTGTATGTACAAGCGTTAGTTGGTTAAATGAATTTAAGTTTTCTTCTATTATATTGCTAAAAAAATTATAACTCATTTCTTGAGTTATAATTTTCATTTGATCATTATGTGATTTTTCGATTAAATTAAGTTGATCCTTATTTGCTCTAATCTGTGCTTCAAAAGATTTATACACTAAAAATGCTGCCAAGACACCTATAAATGGAGCTGAAATCCCTCCTATTGCATCTCCTATTTCAGCCGTTGTTCTACCTAAACCCATCCAACTGAAAATTTCAACATTTTTAAAAATTACTGGAGAAAAAATTGAAATAAATATTAGGATTCCAATAAACACATATTCATTTTTCGTAAACAATATTACCTTCTCAGGTTCATTCTTTTTCATATCAAACATATTTTTTTGTAAAGTTAATAAATCACAAATTTAGTGGTAGTACAAAATGAATATATTATGACAATTTACTTTTTTAATAAAGACTTGAATATTCCGGAGCATGCTGACCCCCTTAGTGTAAAGCATCAGCACTTGGTAACGCCGGTTGACAATATTGGATAGGCGCACTTGATCTTTCAAAAGTGGCACAATTCAAACTTTTATCATTGGCACAAATCGAAACGTTATGCTTT
>DAIQBF010000106.1:0-9933 GCA_036781305.1 Lutibacter sp. | reverse complement strand
TATTGCACAAATATCGCCGCATCTTACTGAAGCCGCTCTGTCTTTACCCATCCCTTCAAAAGTATGAAGTTCTTTTATACGAACTTTTTTAAAGCTGCCATCAGCTTTGCAAATTGCATAATCTTTTCCTTCTTTTAAATCGCCTCTATAAACGCGTCCAATTGCAATACGGCCAACAAACGAGGTAAAATCTAGAGAAGTGATTTGCATTTGTGGGGTTCCTTCATAATAAGGAGCCTCGGGAATATTTTCTAATATGGCATCCAATAAAGGAATAATATTATTGGTTTGTTCTCTCCAATCTGTACTCATCCAATTGAATTTGGCGGAACCATAAATTGTAGCAAAATCGAGTTGTTTTTCTGTTGCATCTAGCGCAAACATAAGATCGAAAACTTTTTCATGTACCAAATCCGGTGTACAATTTTGTTTGTCCACTTTATTTACCACTAAAATTGGCATTAAACCCAATTCAAGGGCTTTACCTAAAACAAAACGTGTTTGGGGCATTGGTCCTTCAAATGCATCTACCAATAATAAAACACCATCGGCCATATTTAATACCCTTTCAACTTCACCGCCAAAATCGGCGTGACCGGGAGTATCAATAATATTGATTTTTACGCCTTTATAAATAATAGATACGTTTTTCGACAAAATGGTAATTCCTCTCTCTCTTTCTAAATCATTGCTGTCCAATAATAATTCTGTACGAACTTTGCGTTCGTCTAAAATGTGAGCTTGATCAATAATTTTATCAACCAAAGTCGTTTTACCGTGGTCAACGTGGGCAATAATAGCGATGTTTCTGATAGATTGCATGTTCTAATTTTTTTAGGCGATGCAAAAGTAGTTTTTTTATTTTGTTTTATATCACAAAATTTTAATAATGATTTAGTGCTTTAAAAAGATCTAACCATCTGAATATGTTAATTTTAAATAAATTATATTCTCAATTTCAGCAAATCACATTTTCCAATTCGCTATGAATTATGGATTATCAGCAGGCATCAATAACAATTATCACCACAATTTGCAAATAAATTATTTGTATAATAAAAAAAACTGCCTTAAACGGCAGTTTTTTTTATTAAACTCAATTATGGTATATCGTATTTTAAATTTTACGTCTTATACGTTCACGTTTCAACAATTCAAGCTCTCTATTTGTTTGTCCGGCCACTGACGTGTTTTCTTCGGCACGTCTAATTAAGTAAGGCATTACATCGCGAACAGGACCATATGGTAAATATTTAGCTACATTATAACCTGCAGCAGCCAAATTATAACTTATGTGGTCGCTCATTCCATATAATTGACCAAACCAAATTCTTTTGTCATCTTTCTTAAAACCAAATTTATCTATTAAATCCATACATAAACTTGAGCTGTCTTCATTGTGAGTTCCTGCAAAAATAGCCATATCGTCAATGTTTTCCATCATATAGACCAAAACATCATTGTACATTTTATCTGTAGCGGCTTTGTTTTCGCAAATTGGATCTTTATATCCATATTCCTCAGCACGTTCCCTTTCTTTTTCCATATAAGCGCCACGCACCAATTTCTCCCCAATTTTAAAGCCTTTTTCTTTTGCGCGGCTGTGTAATTTTTTAAGATGGTCTAAACGATCCCAACGATATAATTGTAAGGTACCAAATACAATAACTTTTTCTTTGTTGTATTTTTCCATCATTTCTTCAATTAAATTATCTGCCGCTAGTTGCATCCAACTTTCTTCAGCATCAATTAATAATGGAATACTTGCCGCATGTGCAGCTTTGCTTACAGTGTCATATCTTTCCTTGATTCGCTTCCACTCCACCAATTCATGTTCATTCAACGTAGCGCCTTCTGTTACTTTTTGGTAAATTGCCAAACGTCCAAAACCCGATGGTTTAAAAACGGCAAAAGGGATACTTGGTTTTTCAAGACCAAATTTAATGGTGTTTAGTGTTTTTTTTATTTCCAAATCAAATTGTTCTTCAACTTCTTTACCTTCAGCAGAATAATCCAATACAGAATGTACATTCTTGGTGTACATTTTATCAATCGTTGGCATACAGTCAATTTCTGTTACACCACCGCAAAAATGATCAAAAACGGTTGTTCTAATAATTCCTTCAACGGGTAAATGCGTTTTAAGGGCAAATCTGGTAACGGCGGTTCCAATTTTAACAAGTGGCTCACGCTTAATCATTTCAAACAAATAAAAAGCTCTTTCAAGCTCAGAATTCGTTTTTACGGCAAAAGCAACTTCAGTATTGTCGAATATTTTTTTCATTGTAGATTCTATTTGTGCAAAGATACCCACAAAGTGTTTATTTTTTAATTTTTTTATCTTTAATTTGCACAAAATATTATCAAAAATGCAACCGATTCTATCCAATAATTACTTTGTAAACTTTAATGAAGACGCCTACCAGAAACTCAATATTTATATTGCTGAATACAAGCCTTCTGCAATTTTTATTTTAGTTGATGAAAATACCAATAACTATTGTTTACCTATTTTATTGGAAACTTTGGAAACGGAAACTGAAATTGAAATTATTGAAATTGAAGCCGGAGAAGAAAACAAAAATATTGAAACTTGCTCTGGCGTTTGGCATGCCCTGACCGAATTGGGTGCCGACAGAAAAAGTTTGATGGTCAACTTAGGCGGAGGCGTTATTACGGATTTGGGAGGATTTGTGGCTTCTACCTTTAAGCGGGGAATTTCTTTTGTAAATATTCCCACAACTCTTTTAAGTATGGTTGATGCTTCTGTTGGCGGTAAAACCGGTGTGGACTTGGGTGTTTTAAAAAATCAGATTGGGTTATTTTCAGATCCCGAAATGGTATTGATTGATCCACGTTATTTAGAAACGATTTCAAACCGTGAATTGCGTTCAGGATTGGCAGAAATAATAAAATACGGAATAACTTACGATATTGGACTTTGGAATGAGATACGTGATTTTAAGGAATTTAATTTAAGTAACATAAGTAAATTGATTCATCGCTCCATTGAAATAAAAAATGAAGTAGTCACGAAAGATCCCAAAGAAAAAGGGTTGCGCAAAGTTTTGAACTTCGGCCATACGCTGGGGCACGCCATTGAATCTTATTTTTTGGAATCGGAAGATAAAGAAAATTTAACACACGGGGAAGCCATCGCCATTGGAATAGTCACGGAAGCTTTTATTTCACAAAAACTGTTAAATTTTCCTTCGGAACACTTAAAAGCCATCAAAGAAACCATTTTAACTGTTTATGAAAAAGTAGCTATTGATCAAACTGATTATGAAGCGATTATTGGCCTAATGATTCATGATAAAAAGAATGTGGGCGGACAAGTGAATTTTGTGTTATTAACTGATTTTGAACAATTTAAATTAGATTGTAACGTTGAAAAAGCATTGCTTATTGACGCTTTAAATTATTACAATGCCTAACAACAATTATTAAGTACTTCTTTATAAACCGCCATATACGATGGTAAAACAGTCTCTATACCAAATCTTTTGGCCTGTTGCAATGCGTTTTGTTTAAATTGTTGAAGCCGATCCAAATCCTCTAAAATATAAATTCCGTTTTTTGCCATATCGTCCGTATCCCCAACATTGCTTAAGAAACCGGTAACACCCTGAATATTAACTTCTGGCAAACCTCCTGAATTTGTTGAAATTACAGGCGTTCTTGCTGCCATGGCTTCCAATGCCGCCAATCCAAAACTTTCTGTTTCCGAAGGCAATAAAAACAAATCGGAATAACAGAGTAATTTATTCACTTCATTGCTATTTCCCAAAAAAAGCACTTTGTCCAAAATTCCCAATCTTTTAGCCTGATGCTCAATATTCTCCCGATCCGGGCCTTCCCCAACCAGCAATAATCTTGATGGAATTTCTTTCTGGATTTTATAAAAAATAGTGATGACATCAGCAGCTCGCTTAACAGGACGCAAATTACTCACATGCGTAATAATGCGTTCGTTTTCATTTGCGATAGTATGACGTTGACATTCTTCGGAATCAATTTCGGGATATTTTTCGAAATCGATAAAATTATAAATCACTTTTATCTCTTTCGTGATGTTAAACAGCCTTAAGGTATCTTTACGTAAACTTTCTGATACCGTGGTGACTACGTCAGAATTATTAATGCTAAATTCAACCGCCGTTTTATAATTTGGATGACTTCCAACCAAAGTAATATCGGTTCCATGCAAGGTGGTGACAACTTTAATGTCAATTCCTTTTTCCTTCAACATTTGTTTCGCCATATAGGCTGCATACGCATGGGGAATTGCATAATGCACGTGTAATATTTCCAAATTGTGTAATTGCACAACTTCAACAATTTTACTTGATAACGCCAATTCATAAGGCTGAAAATGAAATAATGGATATTCTTCCACCAAAACTTCCTGAAAATGAATATTGGCTGAAAGAAAATCGAGCCGAACTGGTTGTTTATAGGTTATAAAATGTACTTGATGGCCTCTTTGTGCCAAAGCCATTCCCAATTCTGTAGCCACTACGCCACTTCCTCCAAATGTTGGATAACAAACGATACCTATTTTCATTTAATATTGAATGATGAATAATTGATAATTGATGATTTTTTATTCCCCCTTCGGGGGCTAGGGGGCTTAATAATCTCCCAATGTTTCCGGATTTTGATTTAAAGCAATTTCCAATTGCGCATCATTTGGCGCTTTTCCGTGCCAGGCGTGGGTATGCATCATAAAATCGACGCCATTGCCCATTACGGTATGCAACAATATGCAAACCGGTTTTCCTTTTCCGGTTAAAGATTTAGCTGCTGCCAAACCATTTTTAATGCTGTCAATATCATTCCCCTTTTCAACGTCTATAACAGTCCAACCAAAAGCCTCAAACTTTGCTTTTAAATCGCCCAAAGGCATCACATCTTTTGTTGCACCATCTATTTGCTGACCGTTATAATCAATTGTTGCAATATAATTATCAACTTTTTTGCCGGCGGCATACATGGCTGCTTCCCAAATTTGACCTTCTTGCATTTCGCCGTCTCCGTGCAATGAATAAATTAATTTTGAATCTCCATTCAATTTTTTTGCTTGAGCAGCACCAATCGCAACGCTCATTCCTTGTCCTAATGAACCAGAAGAAGTACGAATGCCCGGCAATCCGTCATGCGTAGTTGGATGGCCCTGTAAACGCGAGTTTAATTTTCTGAAAGTTGCCAATTCACTCACCGGGAAATAGCCGCTTCGCGCTAAAACACTGTAAAAAAGTGGGGAAATATGTCCGTTCGACAAAAAGAATAAATCTTCATTTTTTCCATCCATCGTAAAATCGGTGGTATAGTCCATCATATCTTGGTACAAAACCGTTAAAAACTCGTTGCATCCCAATGAACCACCTGGATGACCAGAATTCACGGCGTGAACCATTCTAACAGTATCTCTTCTTACTTGCTGTGCAAAATCCTGCAATTGTGGTGTTGTTGGCATTTATTGAAATTTAATTTAAAGCAGCAAAAATACTATTTTTGAATTTTGAATCACTGAAATAATAATAAAATTATTGCGCTGTTATTAACATTACGTTTTCTGATTTTTCTTCTTCGCTGCAGGAAATAATACATTGTTCAAAATCAGCCGATAACCCGGTGAATTTGGATACAAAGCAAGTTCGGTTTTTGGATCACCTACTTTGTGTTGGTAATCTTCTGGATCATGGCCTCCATAAAAAGTAAACATTCCTTTGCCTTTTACCCCATGAATATAACGTGCTTCTCTATTTGATTTATTTTCGCCCATCACCAACACATTCGATTTTACAGTTTCTCTGTCGAATGAAGTTGTTTGCCCCATAAAGCCTTTAATTAACTGGGTATGGTTTTGGCACAACATGGTTGGAATTGGATCCCATTTTGCTGAATATTCCTGTAGGGAAAAGTAATCGGATGTGCGGGTTATTTTTCGTTTTTGGGTCATGTCAATGGATGAAAATTCATATTCAACCGGATTTCTAACCAAGGTGAAATCTTTAAAGGCAAATGTTTTGTTGAAATCTATTTTCTGTTGATAATCCATTTCTGAAGGATCTCCGTCGAACATGGTTTCACAAATATCCACGCCTTCGGCAGCAAGCGCGATGTCAAAACTATCGGTGGCAGAACACATGGCAAACATAAATCCGCCACCAATCACAAAATCCCTAATTTTTAGGGAAACTGCCAATTTTTCTTCTGAAACTTTCTTGTAGCCAAGTTTTTTTGCCAGTTCCTCTGCTTCTTTTTTTTGTTCAATATACCAGGGAGCAGTTCTGTAAGCGCCATAAAATTTGCCATATTGGCCTGTAAAATCTTCATGATGCAAGTGCAGCCACTCATACAACATTAATTTTTCTTCTAAAACCTCCTCGTCATAAATTACATCAAAAGGGATTTCGGCATAAGTTAACACCAATGTTACGGCATCATCCCAAGGCATATTGGTTTTTGGGGAATAAACCGCTATTTTAGGCGCTTTTTCAAGCGTAACCGCTTCCATGTTTTTTGACGGACTGCTAATTTCTTCCAAAATTTTTGCAGCTTCAGTATCGGAAATCACATGAAAAGTAACGCCTCTAATTTTGCATTCATTTCTGGTAGCTTCATTGTCTTCCAACAAAAATGAGCCACCTTCATAATTTAACAGCCATTTGGCCGTATTTCCCTTTTGAAGTGACCAATAGGTAATTCCGTAGGCTTTTAAATGATTTGTTTGTGAAACATCATCCATCGGTATCAATATAAATGATGCGTAAATACAATGAGAAAAGAACAATAACAAGGCTATCAATGCTCTTTTTAAAATTGACAAACGAAAAATTTTTGTTTTAAAACTTACATATTTAGAAAGGTACATCATCCTCATCAAAATTATCTGGCGCACCAAAAGCATCTTCAGTACTTGCAAAACTGCGTTGCGGAATGGCATTGTTCATTTTTGAATGAAACTCACTTCCAACTGAATCATCTAAATTGCTGAATTGTGCTAAATGGGCCGTGAATTTCAGTCGGATATTGTCCAATCCCCCATTTCTGTGTTTGGCAACAATAAATTCTGCCTGACCTTCACAAGGTGTTCTTTCCTCATCATCCCACTCCGTAAGTCCGTAATATTCAGGTCGGTAAATAAACGAAACAATATCCGCATCTTGCTCAATGGCACCGGATTCACGTAAATCTGACAACAAAGGACGTTTGCTTCCACCCCTGGTTTCAACCGCACGCGACAATTGTGAAAGCGCAATCACGGGAATATTTAATTCTTTGGCCAAAGCTTTTAAATTTCGTGAAATGGTTGAAATTTCCTGCTCACGATTTCCGCCGCCTTTTTGTGAAGTTCCAGCAGTCATTAACTGCAAATAATCAATAATAATAATTTTTATTCCATGTTGTGATGCCAAACGACGCGCTTTTGCCCTCAAATCGAAGATGGATAACGATGGAGAATCATCAATAAAAATAGGTGCTTTAGTTAAGTTTTTAACTTTTACATTTAATTGTTCCCACTCATGAGGTTCCAAATTTCCCTTTCTTAATTTTCCGGACGAAATTCCAGTTTCACTGGAAATCATACGTGTTATTAATTGTACCGACGACATCTCCAATGAAAATATCGCAACAGGCTGATCAAAATCAATGGCCATGTTTTTTGCCATCGACATCACAAAAGCTGTTTTTCCCATACCTGGGCGTGCAGCTAAAATCACCAAATCTGAAGGTTGCCACCCCGAAGTTAACTCATCCAAACGCGTAAATCCGGTTGCTGCACCGCTCATACCCTGTTTATTTGATATTTCCTGTATTTTTTTAATTGCAAGTGCAACAAGTCCTTCAGAAGTTTCTGATCCTTTTTTTAGATTTCCTTGGGTAACTTCAAACAGTTTGGTCTCGGCATCATCCAATAAATCAAAAACATCAATAGTTTCATCATACGCTTCTTCAATAATTTCAGATGAAATGGAAATTAATTTGCGCTGGATATATTTTTGAAGAATGATACGTGCGTGAAATTCTATGTGGGCTGAAGAAGCCACTTTTTGTGTCAATCGAACCAAATAAAAATCACCGCCAACAGCCTCTAAATTACTTGTTTTTCGCAACTGATTTGCAACAGTCAATAAATCGGTCGGTTCGGCATTTTTAAATAAAACAAAAATTGCTTCATAAATTAATTGGTGTGCTTCTTTGTAAAAAACTTCCGGATGTAAAATATCAATAACGTCGTCAACACCTTTCTTATCAATCATCATTGCGCCCAAAATAGCTTCTTCCAAATCTAATGCCTGCGGTGGGATTTTTCCTTTTTCAAGACTGATTATAGTACTTTTTTTGGGTGTAAAGGACTGTAAAGGCTGCAAATTTTTCACTTGTTTAAAACGTTATATATGTTTGTTAATCTGATTATTAATTATATATTTATAAGAATCCTATAAGATACTTCTTTTTCTTGTCAAAACATTCAATTATTTTATAATTTATGAAATAACTAAATTTTATAATTAGCATTTTTTGATAACAGCAAATGTAATTTTTAAAACACAGATTTAGCTTGAATTCTCAATTTTCTTTTAACAAAAGATGTTGATAAATGTCTCTTTTGTTAATAAGATTTTAAAAGCGGCCTCCTGAAAAAATTATTTCCTATTTTTGGCCTATGGACAATAAAAAAACCTATAAAATTCTTACGATACTCTTGGTTATGCAATGGGCATTCCTTCGAATTATTGCCCAATATCCAGCTATAATTGAGAAATATTATACCCTTGGCCTATATGTTTACATTTCAAAGTTTCTAAGTCTTCTTTTTGGGTGGATTCCTTTTTCGGTTGGCGATATATTATATGCTTTACTGGCTGTTGTAGTTATTATTAATATTTACAAGACCATAAAAGGCAAAAAACTTCACTTTAAAAATACCCTATTTAAAATTGGCGGATTTGTTTCCATATTTTTTTTTATTTTTCATTTAAACTGGGGTTTAAATTATTTCAGACAGCCGGTTCATAAAACTTTGAATTTTGAAAATGAAAGATACACGGCAAATGAATTGGTAGATTTCACGGAAAAACTGATTTTAAAAATTAATCAGGTTCACCTTACCATCACTAAAAATGACACATTAGTTGTAGAAAACGGTTTAAAGAAACAGGAAATTAAAGAAATCTCATATAATGTTTACAAACAATTTCAAAAAAAATATCCTCAGTTTTACCATGAAAATTTAAAGGCAAAATATTCACTGTTTAGTGTGCCTTTAACCTATATGGGGTTTGCGGGCTATTTAAATCCGTTTACAAATGAAGCCCAGGTAAACTTTTTAATTCCTAAAAATACCTATCCTATGGTAATCTGTCACGAATTGGCACATCAAGTTGGGATTGCCCCAGAAAGTGAGGCAAATTTTGTCGGTTACCTGGCTGCAACAAATTCTGACGATGTTTATTTTAATTATTCCGGATATTTAATGGCAATCCGTTTTTGTTTGTTTGAAATTTATCAAAAAGACCCAAAAAAATTTGAAGTTTTAAAAATTGAACTGAATAAAGGTATCTTAAAAGATATTCAACAAAGTGAAGATTTTTGGAAATCCTACCAAAACTGGTCAGAAAAGTACTTTAAAACTTTTTATGATTCCTTTTTAAAAGCCAATAAGCAAAAGGACGGGATTAAAAGTTACAATAAAGTGGTATTGCTTTTGGTAAATTACCACAAAACTCGGGAATTATAGACGTTTGTTTCTGTAACAAACATTTTTAAAATTTTAATTATTAGTATCTTTGCAGATTATTCAGTAAAAATGCCCAAACAAATAACAAGCGTACATAATTCATATATAAAAGAACTTGTTCAGCTTAAAGAAAAGTCGCGTTTACGCAAGCAAACACAAACTTTTTTAATTGAAGGTTTGCG
>DAIQBF010000105.1:0-9979 GCA_036781305.1 Lutibacter sp. | reverse complement strand
CTGTTGAAAAACCAACAGAAGTTATAAAGACAGAAGAACAAGTTGTTAAAGTACCTAAAAAACCAATTCTAAAAAAAGCTGCGCAACCACAGGAAAAAGAAAAGAAACAACCCGAAATAATCAAAGAGAAAACAGCGCCTACAGAAGCTGAAATATTAGAGTCCCAAACATTAGAAACCAAATATTCTAAGTTAGAAGGGCCGAAAATTATTGGTGAAAAAATTGATTTAAAACAATTTGAACGTCCAAAAAAGAAAAAACATGAACCTGCTGTTAAAAAAGAAGACAGCGATGCAAATAAGAAGAAACGCAGAAGAATCGTAAAAAAAATGCCTGTACCAATAACAGGCCCTAAAAAACAACCAATTCTTGCAAAAAACAAAGGAGACAACAAAACACCATTAGTGCGTGGCAGAAAACCTTTGGTAAAAGAAGAACCATCTGAAGCAGATGTTCAAAAACAAATTAGAGAAACTTTAGAAAAACTGCAGGGTAAATCTAAAAAAGGAAAAGGCGCAAAACACAGAAGAGATAAAAGAGATACATACCGTGAGCAAACTGAACGAGACTTTGAACAACAAGAAGCCGAAAGTAAAATACTTAAAGTATCGGAATTTGTTACCGTGAGTGAAATTGCCACTATGATGGATATTCCTGTTACCAATGTTATTTCAGCATGTATGTCTTTAGGATTAATGGTAACCATGAATCAGCGATTGGACGCCGAAACACTTAGTATCGTTGCAGAAGAATTTGATTACAGCCTAGACTTTGTCGGAGCGGAAGTTCAAGAAGCAATCCTTGAACAGGAAGATGATATTGAAGGTTTAAAACCAAGGGCGCCAATTGTTACTGTAATGGGACACGTGGATCATGGTAAAACTTCCTTGTTGGATTATATCCGTGAAGAAAATGTAATTGCCGGAGAATCTGGTGGAATTACACAGCACATTGGTGCTTATGGCGTAAATTTAAAAAACGGCCAAAAAATTGCATTCTTGGATACTCCTGGTCACGAAGCCTTTACGGCCATGCGTGCTCGTGGCGCTCAAGTAACGGATTTGGTAATTATCGTTATTGCAGCTGATGATGATGTGATGCCACAAACAAAAGAAGCCATTAGCCACGCACAAGCAGCCGGCGTGCCTATTGTTTTTGCTATCAATAAAATTGACAAACCAAATGCAAATCCTGAAAAAATTAAGGAACAACTTTCACAAATGAATTTGTTGGTTGAAGATTGGGGCGGAAAAATCCAATCTCAAGAAATATCAGCCAAAACAGGTCAGAATGTTGAAGATTTGCTCGAAAAAGTATTGCTTGAAGCTGAAATGTTAGATTTAAAAGCAAATCCGAACAAAAGAGCCGTTGGTACCGTTGTTGAAGCCTTATTGGATAAAGGTCGTGGATATGTTTCCACAATTCTTGTGCAGGATGGAACATTAAAAATCGGTGACTATATGCTTGCCGGAAAACACAGCGGTAAAGTAAAAGCTATGTTTGATGAACGCGGAAATAATATGAAAGAGGCAGGCCCTTCGACACCGGTTTCAATACTTGGTTTAGACGGAGCGCCACAAGCCGGAGATAAATTTTACATTTTTGAAGATGAAAAAGAAGCAAAACAAATTGCTTCTAAACGTTCTCAATTACAACGTGAACAATCCGTAAGAACACAACGTCATATTACATTGGATGAAATTGGAAGAAGAATTGCCTTAGGAGACTTTAAGGAATTAAACATTATCTTAAAAGGTGATGTGGATGGTTCTGTGGAAGCCTTAGCCGATTCGTTCCAAAAACTTTCAACAGCAGAAATTCAAGTTAACATTATTCATAGAGGTGTTGGGGCCATTACAGAATCAGACGTATTGCTGGCCTCTGCATCTGATGCCATTATTATCGGATTTAACGTAAGACCTTCAGGAAATGCACGAATATTAGCAGACAATGAAGAAATTGACATTAGAACATATTCCATTATTTATGATGCCATCAACGATTTACGTGATGCTATGGAAGGAATGTTATCTCCAGAAGTAAAAGAAGAAATTACCGGTAACGTTGAGATTAGGGAGGTTTTCAAAATTTCTAAAATTGGAACTATTGCAGGCTGTATGGTTGTAAGCGGTAAAATTCTAAGAAATTCTAAAATTAGAATTATTAGAGATGGCGTAGTGATTCATTCAGGGGAATTAAGTTCATTAAAACGTTTTAAAGATGATGCAAAAGAAGTTTCAAAAGGCTACGATTGCGGACTTCAAATTAAAAACTTTAATGATATTGAAATAGGTGATTTAATTGAGGCTTACCACGAAGTTGAAGTTAAGAAAAAGCTTAAAAGAAACTAACATATTCAGTCTTATGTAAACAAATACTTTTAAATAAGTACATAAAAAAAGCTAGCGTTAACGCTAGCTTTTTTTATTTGCCAACTGTCCGCAGGCAGCATCTATGTCTTTCCCCCTGCTTCTTCGCACATTTACAATAATGTCATTCATTTCCAGAATACTGATGTAATCGGAAATAACCTGTGGTTTCGCCTGTTGAAAATTTGGATCGCCAATTGGGTTGTACTCAATTAAATTTACCTTACAAGGCACATATTTACAAAATTTCACCAAGGCCATTATCGCTTCCTTAGTGTCGTTAATTCCGTTCCAAACAACATATTCATAAGAAACCCTATTGTTTGTTTTGGCATACCAATATTCTAAAGCTTCTTTTAAATCTTGTAGCGGAAAATCTTTGGTAAAGGGCATTATTCGATTTCGAACCTCATCAATGGCTGAATGTAAGGAAACTGCCAAATTAAATTTCACTTCATCATCCGCTAATTTTTTAATCATTTTCGGAATTCCGGAAGTGGAAACTGTGATACGTCTTGGTGAAATTCCCAAACCTTCTGCTGAGGATATTTTTTCAATCGCCTTTAAAACATTGTTATAATTCATCAAGGGTTCGCCCATTCCCATAAAAACAATATTTGACAATTTGTGATTATAATACAATAAACTCTCCTTGTTTATGGCAGCCACTTGGTCGTAAATTTCATCAGGATTTAAGTTTCGCATCTTTTTTAATTGAGCCGTAGCGCAAAAACTGCAGTCTAAACTGCAACCAACCTGACTGGATACACAAGCTGTTGTTCTTGATTCGGTTGGAATTAAAACGGATTCCACAATTAAACCATCGTGTAGCCTAACCGCATTTTTTACGGTTCCGTCGGCACTGCGTTGCATGGTATCAACTTCAATATGGTTGATCACAAAATTTTCTTCCAGCATTTGACGTGTTTCCTTTGAAATATTGGTCATGTCTTCAAAAGAATGGGCACTTTTAGCCCACAGCCATTCATAAACCTGATTTCCCCTAAATTCCTTATCCCCTTTTTCAACAAAAAAATCGCGCAATTGGGTTTTGGTTAAAGCACGTATGTCTCTTTTTTTAATCATTTTGAATCAACTTTATAAAAAGATTCCCGCAGAGCGCAGGAATCTAATTACTAAAAAATAGAATTTTAATTATATAATTAACATCGCATCGCCATACGAATAAAATTTATATTTTTCTTTAACAGCTTCTTCGTAGGCTTCCATTAAGAAATCGTAACCAGCAAACGCAGCAGCCATCATCATTAGCGTAGATTTTGGTGTGTGAAAATTTGTGATCATACAATTGGCAATGCTAAAATCGTAAGGAGGAAAAATAAATTTATTTGTCCAACCATTGTACGAATTTAGATGGCTATTAGATGAAACCGCGCTTTCAATACCACGCATTACCGTAGTGCCCACAGCACATATCCTTCTTTTGTGATCAATGGCTCTGTTCACAATATCTACAGCCTCCTGCATAATAATTAACCTTTCAGAATCCATCTTATGTTTTGATAAATCTTCAACCTCAACAGGATTAAACGTTCCCAATCCCACATGCAAAGTAATTTCCGCAAAGTCGATGCCTTTAATTTCCAAACGTTTCATTAAATGTTTGGAAAAGTGCAATCCTGCAGTTGGGGCCGCAATTGCACCCTCATGTTTTGCGAAAATTGTTTGGTAACGTTCTTCATCTTCCTTTTCAACGGCTCTTTTAATATATTTTGGCAATGGCGTTTCCCCTAATTCTTCCAGTTTTTTTCTAAATTCTTCATAAGAGCCATCATATAAAAAGCGCAATGTTCTCCCTCTAGAAGTGGTATTGTCAATTACTTCAGCGACCAAACTTTCGTCTTCGCCAAAAAATAATTTATTTCCTATTCTTATTTTACGGGCCGGATCAACCAACACATCCCACAACCTGCTTTCGGCATTTAATTCTCTCAACAAAAACACTTCGATCCGTGCCCCAGTTTTCTCTTTTTCTCCATACATACGGGCAGGAAATACTTTGGTGTTGTTTAAGATCATCAAATCTCCTTCATCAAAATAATTGATTATTTCTTTGAAATTATGATGTTCAATGGTGTGTTTTTTTCTGTCCAAGATCATTAATCTCGATTCATCCCTGTTTTCTGCCGGATATTCTGCCAATAAATCTTCTGGTAATTCGAACTTAAATTTTGATAATTTCATGTAGTTATTTTAATTATTTTTTAATGATCAAATGAAAAAAAGCTATGAATTCCTTACTTAGAAAATAAGCTTTTACCCTGCTGTTTCTTCCTCACTTTTGATAGAAAGAGCGCAAAGATACAACATCCGCGTAGGCGTTGTCAAGTGTTTTAGAATAAAAGTTTGTTTTGCAGCCTTTTAACGGCTAATTTGTCCAAAATCTTCCCAAAAAGTCGGATATGATTTTGAAACAACGGCAGCATTTTCAATTTCGATAGCAACTTTTACCGCCAAAGGGGCAAAAGCCATGGCCATTCTGTGGTCGTCATAAGTTGCAATGCTTATATTTTCATTTATGTTGGCTGAAGGTTTTAAAAGCAGCGATTCATTTGTAATAAGAACATCGCCACCCAATTTTTCCAACTCGGTTTTTAAGGCCACCAGCCTATCGGTTTCCTTTATTTTCAGGGTGTGTAGTCCTGTCAAATAACATTCGATTCCCAAACCGAAACAAGTTACCGCAATGGTTTGGGCAATATCTGGGGCATTAATGAGGTTTAAATTTAATTGTTGGTTGTTGGTTGTTAGTTGTTGGTTTAATAGTTTGATTGAATTCTGTTCAAAAATAGTCTCAACACCTATATTCTGATAAATAGTTGGTAAAACGGAATCGCCTTGTAAGCTGTTCTTTTTGTAGGATGACAGCGTTATTTCAGAATTTGGGCTAAGCGCACACAAACTGTAATAATAAGATGCTGAACTCCAATCGGATTCAACGGTTACTGTTTTTGAATCAATGGTTGGTTTTGGTTGAACGGTAATTAAATTATCTTCCCAAACATAGTCAATACCCAATTCAGCCAACAATTGCAAGGTCATCTTTATGTAAGGAACTGAAGTAACTTCACCTTTAAATTTTAATTTGAGTCCGTTTTTTAAAGTAGGCGCGATTAACAATAAGGCAGAAATGTATTGGCTGCTCACATTTCCTTCAATTTCAACAAAATCTTTCGCCAACTTTTTTCCTGAAATTTTTAAAGGAGGAAAACCCTCTTTTTCTAGATATTGAATGTTGGCACCTAACGAAGTTAAGGCTTCAACCAAAATTTTTACGGGTCGGTCTTTCATTCTGTGCGAACCGGTCAGCACAATTTCGGCACCTTCTTTTACCGAAAAATAAGCTGTTAAAAAACGCATCGCCGTTCCGGCATGGCCAATATTTATTTCTGAAGAAGTGCTTTTCAATGCTTTTTGCATCAAAACGGAATCATCGGAATTGGAAACATTTTCAATCGTTAAATTCGGATAAAACTGCTTTAAAATCAACAATCGGTTTGTTTCACTTTTTGATCCAGTAATTTGGATATTTCCATTTACAATTTTATTGATTTTATTTATTTTCAACGATTTCATCCTACGTATAATTTGTGGCTTTAAATAAAATTATTTCTTTATAAACTTATAATATCCCGCCATAAGCAAGCCATAAACAAGTGACATCACCACTTGTATTGTTAGAAATGACAACCAGGTTTCAGCTGAAAAATATTCTGAAATCATTCCTGTAATTCCACCATTTTTAAATATTGAAATTAACATTTTTAAAATGGTGACCACCACAAAAAATATCGATGCAAATCGGATTGTTAATTTAATAAAGGATTGATTTTTATAAGGATTCATTTATTTTAATTTTTTATTATTTTGATGACGGTCGTGATCCCGTTTTGTTTTTACTTCCATTTTTTTATCAAAAGCCGCTTGTAAATCTATGCCGGTTTGGTTTGCCAAACACAAAACCACAAAAACCACATCGGCCAATTCTTCTCCCAAATCTTTTCCTTTATCGCTTTCCTTCTCACTTTGTTCGCCATAACGCCTTGCAATAATTCGCGCCACTTCGCCAACTTCTTCAGTCAATTGCGCCATATTGGTCAATTCATTAAAATAACGAACGCCGTGTTCTTTTATCCAATTGTCAACGACAAGCTGTGCGTTTTTAATCTCCATTTTTGTTGTTTTTATTGATGTTCAAAGATAGTGAACTTATGATTATATCCTTTTTTACTTTTTCAGATAGGTTAGAAATGTTTCTCGCGAAATTTCCTCTGCCCCTAAACTTGCCAAATGCTCGTTATAAATCTGGCAATCTATCAATTTGTAATTTTCTTTTTCCAGTTTCTGGACCAAATAAATAAAGGCAAATTTTGAAGCATTGCTTTTTTTACTGAACATACTTTCCCCGCAAAAAACATGTCCTAGGTCAATGCCGTACAAACCGCCAACCAATTCATTCCCTTCCCAAACTTCCACCGATTTTGCCACACCTAATTTATGCAAATTGATATAAGCTTGTTCCATTTCATCGGTAATCCACGTTCCGCCTTGGCCTTCTCTGTAACTATTTTTACAGTTAGAAATTACTTCTGAAAAATTTTGATTGAATGTTGCCCTAAATTTATTTTTTCGGATGATTTGCTTCATGCTTTTTGAAATGTTCAGGTTTTTTGGAAACAAAACCATTCTTGGATCTGGGCTGTACCAAACAATGGGTTCTCCTTGATTGTACCAAGGAAAAATTCCATTTTTATAAGCAAGCAACAATCTTTCGGCCGACAAATCTCCGCCAACAGCCAACAAACCATCTTCATTCGCCAAATTTACCGGTGGAAACACCAACGCTTTTGAAAGCAAGTACATTCTCAATTATTTTGTGCAAATATAGGCAAACGAAAAAAGAGAAAAACTGAAGTTTTTCTCTTTTTATATAATTTTAGAATCGACTAGAACGGTAAATCATCTGGTTCGCTGTCGTCTATGTCGGTTGCGGGTTCAAATTTAGCTGCTGATGCTATTGGTGCTCCTGTAGAAGTTCCTTCTGGTTGTGCCGCTTCTATTCTCCATCCTTGAATCGAGTTAAAATAAACGGCTTCTCCCTGCGGATTGATCCATTCTCTTCCTCTTAAATTAATGGATATTTTAACATCTTGGTCAACTTGAAAATTATTTAACAAATCGCATTTATCTTGCACAAATTCAACCATCAACATTTGTGGATATTGTTCATTTGTTGTTATTACCATTTCTCTTTTTCTGAAACCGCTTGCGCCGAAAGTTTTAGGTTCGTCAATTTTTTTAATTTTTCCTGTAATTTCCATATTTAAAATTATTTTAATAAAAGTACTTTCCAAGCACTTAACACTTCGTTTTTTTCTAAAAGCACTTTCGCAAATGTATGTTTTTTCACCGTATTAATTCCAATATATTCTAAATGTTCTTTTGCAAACTTATCAACATCTGCTTCAGAAGGAATCACTTCCACATTGGCAAGCATTCCCAAATCATTTCCTGTTAATATATTACTGTTCCTAATTTCAGAAGGAATGGCATCAACGCCAATTCCCAGCGTTGACAATGGTTTGGGTATTTCAAAAAAACCTTCTCGCACACGAGAGTACATGCTTCCGCCAACTCTCGCCACCAAATCCAATTTGTATTGATTGATTGTGCCGTCTTCATCCAAATATTCTTTTTTAATATGCAGTTTTACCACTTCGCAAATAATCAGATTTCCCGCTCCGCCTTCATCGCCAAGTTCCACAATTTCTTTAACCTTGCACTCAAATTGTATGGGCGACTCACCTACGCGGAACGGTTTCACTTTTTCAGAAGAAAGCATGGTAAAACCCGCCTTCAAAAACTCATTTACACCTTCGGGATATCCGCTGCTCGCCAATGATGTTTGGTGAATAATATCGTAATTCACCACATTAATAACCACTTCTTTTGTTGCTTTAACATTTTCTAAAGTGTGTTTTATGGTATTTCCCCTCACCCTTCGCGCTGGCGAAAAAATTAAAATGGGCGGATTTGCACTAAAACAATTAAAAAAACTAAATGGCGATAAATTTGGGTTTCCATGAACGTCAAGCGTGCTTGCAAAAGCAATTGGGCGTGGCGCAACGGCACTTAGCAAATATTCCTGCAACTTAACTGTTGAAATGTCTTTTGGTTCTATGCTTAACATTTATTTAATTTTTAACAAATATAAATATTTCAAGGCTAAAATAATATAGATTTTATTTTTAAGTTATAGTTACTTATACTTTTACTTTATATTTGATGATGGCTTCACAAAAGAACACTCAGATAATTCGTTGGACAGTAATTTTGTCCTCATTTGTCATTGTTGCCCTTATTCTTTGGAATACCTACGATTTTTTTCAAAAATTTAAACACGAAGAACGCGCGAAAATGGAAATTTTGGCGAAAGCTTATGAACGCTTCAGCAGCGCCAGTTTAAATACGGATATTTCCCTTGAGGATAAAATTATTGGCAACAACCACAATATTCCAATGATTATTACCAATGAAAAAGACAGTATTACCGAATGGGCAAATTTGGATTCTGTGAGAGTGAAAAGGAAAAATTATTTGGAAAAACAGCTTTTTATCATGAAAAGCCAGAACAAACCCATAAATGTTAGTTATAAGGGCGAAAGCCTAAAGCAATATATTTATTACCGCGATTCTGATTTGTTGACCAAACTAAAATATTATCCCATTGCCTTAATTCTTATTTTATTTTTATTTGCCAGCGTTATTTATTTGTTTTTTAAATCGAATAAGGTAGCGGAACAAAACAAACTTTGGACCGGAATGGCCAAAGAAACCGCCCATCAAATTGGCACGCCTTTATCATCGCTGTTGGGTTGGATTGAAATTTTACGCTTGGAAAATACCCATGAAAATATCATAAAAGAAATTGAAAATGATGTAGCGAGGTTAAACACCATTGCAGAACGATTTTCAAAAATTGGGTCGATTCCCGAATTAAATGAACAAAATGTGGTAAAAGCAACCGCAGCTTCGTTTGATTATTTAAAACTAAGAAGTTCAAAACAAGTAATTTTTAATTTTAAATCTTCGAAAGAGGAAATTTATGCTAAAATAAATTTGCAGCTGTTTAGTTGGGTGATCGAAAATTTGGTGAAAAACGCCATTGACGCCATGGAAGGAAAAGGAAAAATAGCGCTTGAAATTAAAGAAAATGAAAAAAATGTGACCATCACCATTACCGATTCCGGCAAAGGAATTCCAAAACATTTGCAGCACGAAATTTTTACGCCAGGCTTTACCACTAAAAAGCGCGGATGGGGATTGGGATTGTCACTTGCAAAGCGCATTATTGAAGATTACCACAATGGCAAAATTACCGTTTTAAAATCGGAATTGGGAAAGGGAACTACATTTCTAATTTCTTTAAAAAAATAACACACTAACTCTTGAGCTCACTCATAGAAGTACAATAGTCAATTTTCAGCAACTTTTTACCCCAATCCTAAAAGGGAGAAGTTGCTGAAAATCAAGGGTATTCAGGAATGGGAAAAATCTATTTTCAACATTAGCCACTTTTAAGCATTAGC
>DAIQBF010000104.1:9500-10026 GCA_036781305.1 Lutibacter sp. | reverse complement strand
AGAAATGATTAATGGCGAACAGCAGCTGTACCAATAAAAAATAAAATATAAACAGATGAATAATTTCAAGTTAACAAGTGTTTTGGTTGTATTGCTTTTTGTGTATGGTTACCAATTGCAAGCGCAAATTGATACCATAAAAGTTGCCGAAAGCGAATATTGCATTCCTGCGTTAAAAGGAATTCCGGTGGGAAAAGGAGTTTCATTTGAATATCAAACCATTTCAAATATTTCCATAGAAACGCATGACAGAACCGGCAATTATGGGGATTCAAAAAATACCATAAAAACCAACAGCAGTATAGAGGCCAAACTGAAAATTCCAATTGTGGACAAGCCTTATTTAAGCATTTTAGGCGGAATAAAATACACTTTTGAAGAATATCATTTTGAAGATTTAGATGCAAATTCAAATCCGTTTTACCGAAGTTTGGAAGATAAAGCCTTAAAAAGTATTGGTGCCAATATCACAATTATTAAACCCACAAAATCGAAGAAATTTTGGATTTTAAGAGCCAATGCCGAT
>DAIQBF010000104.1:0-9490 GCA_036781305.1 Lutibacter sp. | reverse complement strand
CGGTGATTACAGCGGCAATGACAGCGGCAGTTTAGCAGATTATTTGAAATTCTCCATTTCGCCGGCTTTAGGTTGGAAGGTGAACGACAATTTTTCTTATGCATTGGGCGTAAGTTACAATTACCGGTTTGGAAGTCCGCTTATTTTACCCATTGTTGCCTTCAACAAAAACTTCAATAAAAAATGGGGAATTGAAGCCATTTTGCCATTATTAATAAAATCGAGGTACATTCATAATTCCGGATTAAACTGGTTAAACACTGTTGAAATAGACGGCGCATCATACAAACTTAACAATTTGGAACCGGAGCTTGGGCAATTTAACAATATCCATTTGCATCGATCTGCAATTCAATTTAGCACCAGGGTGGAAAAACGATTGGTTGGCTGGCTTTGGGCAGCTTCCGAAGTGGGCTATAATGAAAATCTGACGTACAATGTGACAAATTCCAGCCGCTCAAAAAAAGATATCATTTTTGAAAACACACTTAAAGGCGGTTTGCTTTTTAATGTATCTTTATTCATTTCACCAAGAAAAAAATAGCCGATATGAAAAAAGCACTTTATTTTATGCCAGATATCAGCGGATTCACAAAATTTGTGAACAATACAGAGATTGAGCACGGCATTCATATTATTGCCGAATTGCTGGAATTGCTAATTGACAGCGACACCATAAATATGGAATTGGTTGAAATTGAAGGTGATGCTTTGTTTATGTTTACATCTAAAATACCTGATTATGGGCAACTTCTAAAACAAACAACCGCTATGCTCGAAAATTTTCACAAGCACACTAAAAGCTATGAGTCGAAACGAATTTGCAATTGTGGCCCCTGCCGAACAACCATCAACTTAGAACTTAAATTTTTGGTTCATTATGGAGATTTGGCTTTTATAAAAGTGAAAAATTTTGTAAAACCCTACGGACGAGATGTCATAAAAATTCATCGTTTGCTAAAAAATCAAGTGCCTGTTAATGAGTATATATTGTTTACGAATGACACTTATGATTTGTATAAAAATCAGGTGGATGAGACTTGGATAAAGACAATTGAAAGCTATAACTCAGAATCACTCGAATATTTTTACAAAAATCTTGAAAATATTCAAAATAATGTCCAAATAGCCAATGGAAAAGGAAGCGATGAAAATATAGAAAACAGCACTCCTTCAATAACAATTGAAAAATATTTCGATGAAAATGTCCAAAATGTTTTTACTTATGTCAGCGAATTAAAATACCGCCATCTTTGGGACAAAGAGGTGAAAAAAATTAAATTTGACCAGAACAAAGTAAACAGAATAGGTACCCAGCACAATTGCGTGCTTAACATTGGAAGCCTTCATTTTAAAACCATTGCGAATGACACTTCAGATGGTTTGGTATATGGAGAAAGCACAAAAGACATGATGTTTGCAAAAAATTTTTCATACATCATAAAACTCCATAAAATGGAAGAAAATAAAACAAAAGTGGAAGTAAATCTATTTTTGGAATTAAACACACTGGGTACTTTTATGAAATCTAATATACTTAAAATGATCAAAAAAATGTGGAACAACAAACTGGATCAATTACAATTGGTTTTAAAAAATAAAGATCAGTTAAAAAATTAACTTTTATGAAAACAATCCTTCAAAAAGCAGAAAACTTTGTGCTAAAAAGTTTAAACGAAAACCTAAAAAGCGCTTTTGTTTACCATACTTTTTACCATACACAATTTGTGATTTCCAAAATAAACGAAATCATTAAAAATGAAAATCTAACCGATGAAGAAAAGGAGATTGTATTGTTGGCGGGTTGGTTTCATGATATTGGCTATACGGTTGACAAAGCAAAACATGAAGATCATAGCATCGCAATCGCCAAAGAATTTTTGTCAAAAGAAGGTTATGAAGAAAATAAAATACAACAAATTTCGGATTGCATCAATGCCACAAAATTAAATGAAACTCCTTCAAACCTGCTTCAACAAATTCTTTGTGATGCAGATTTCGCGCATTTGGCTTCAAAGAATTATGACAAACTGGCCAATCAATTACGTGAGGAATTTGAAAATATTGGTTGTGGCACTTATACAAATATAGAATGGATGAAGGAAAATATTACCCTTTTCAAACAACATAAATATTATACGAAATTTGCTATTTTAAACTGGAATATCGCTAAAAACGAAAACTTAATTTCAATAAAAAAGGAACTTAAAAAAACAATAAAGAAAGCAGAACAAAAAGGAATTTCGGAAAACAGATCTGAAAGAAGCATTGACACACTCTTCAGGGTAACCTTAAAAAATCACCTTACCTTAAGTAATATTGCCGACACCAAAGCCAATATTTTGCTTTCTGTAAATGCCATTATCATTTCTATGGCACTCTCTAATTTAATTCCAAAATTCGACAATCCTACCAACCATTTTTTAATTTATCCCACTGTTATTTTTATTTTATTTAGTGTGGTGTCCATGGTTTTATCGGTAATCGCAACCCGACCTAGCGTTACTTCAGGCAAGTTTACCAAAGAAGATGTAGAAAATAAAAAAGTGAATTTGTTGTTTTTTGGAAATTTTCATAAAATGAAACTAGGGGAATTTGAAGCCGCTTTAAACATCCTTATGAATGATAAAGATTATTTGTACTCCTCTATGACCAAAGATTTGTATTTTTTGGGGAAAGTGTTGGACAGAAAATATAAAATTCTCAGATGGACCTATACAATTTTTATGGTTGGAATCATTACTTCCGTAATTGCTTTCGCCATTTCATATAATTTTTTTAGTATTTAATAAAATATTTTAACCTAAAAATTAAAAAAGACAAAAAAAGCCAACTCACATCCAAAGGTTTGTAAAGTGTTGAAATCCTCTACCCATACCGCAACATCAAATTTTATAAAATACTTGGACTTTAATTTTTTTGTTATATCTTTGCTGACAAATTAGAAAACAGCAATGAGAAATTTGGCTATTTGTCCTTCAATTATTATAGAAAATGTGATTATTACATCATATAAGGGAAGGCTATAGTGTAAATTAAAAATATTTATAAAAAGCCTCCCGAGAAATCTGGAGGCTTTTTTTATGACATACAAATCCAAAAAATGAAATTATATACCAACATTATTATTATCAGCATTATTATTCGCTTTTCGGGGTGAGTCAGGCTGGTATTGTCCATTTTCTAAGCCTTTCTCATTCGTTTGAGAAAGGTTTTTTGTTTTAACCCATTAACTCTTTTAATAATTCAATATGCATTACAACAACACAGTAAGCTTCCTCGATGGAAAATTTATGAATGAAAATATTTCCAAAAGAATTTGTTCAGATAAACATTGCACTATGGCCATAGTGCATTCAAAGATATCCGCTGGATGTGTAACCGATAATTAATAACAAAATGAAGACAGAAAAAATAACAGGAGCCCAAGCCGTATTAAAATCTTTGGTTGCAGAACATGTAAATACAATATTCGGATATCCTGGCGGTGCTATTATGCCAATCTATGATGCTTTGTACGATTATTCCGAGTCGGTAAATCACATCTTGGTGCGTCATGAACAAGGCGCTATCCACGCAGCCCAAGGTTATGCAAGAACATCCGGAAAAACAGGTGTGGTGTTCGCTACTTCAGGCCCGGGAGCCACCAATTTAATAACTGGCTTAGCTGATGCCCAAATTGATTCAACTCCTGTTGTGTGCATTACCGGACAAGTAGCTTCACATCTTTTAGGTACCGATGCTTTCCAAGAAACAGACATCATTGGAATCTCAATGCCAGTAACCAAATGGAGTTGCCAGATTACCAAAGCATCCGAAATTCCGGGAGCTATCGCCAAAGCATTTTTTATTGCTTCATCTGGCCGTCCAGGACCGGTATTAATTGATATTACCAAAGATGCACAATTTGCTGCAATGGAATATCATTATGAAAAATGCACTAAAATCAGAAGCTATCTTCCAAAACCGAATTTGAAAAAACAATCAATAGAAGCGGCAGCACTATTAATCAATCAGGCAAAAAAACCATTTTTAGTAATCGGTCAGGGAATTATGTTGTCCAATGCCGAAAATGAATTGCTTCAATTTGCTGAAAAATCAGGAATTCCAGTTGCATCAACACTGTTGGGATTGGGCGCTTTTCCCAATAATCATCCATTATATGTCGGCTTTTTAGGAATGCATGGAGATTACGCTCCAAATATAAAAACCAACGAGTGTGATGTGCTTATTGCTATCGGAATGCGTTTTGATGACAGGGTAACAGGCGATGTTTCGAGGTATGCAAAACAAGCCAAGGTAATTCATATTGACATTGATGCCTCCGAAATTAACAAAATCATTAAAGCGGATGTCCCAGTTCATGCCGATGCAAAAGAGGCCTTAAAAATGTTAACGGAATTTGTAGATATAAAGCAACATACGCTCTGGTTACAAGAGTTTACAGCTGCAAAAAAGACAGAAGTAGAAACTTTACAGGAAAGTGCCGACCTGTTGCATTCCGATGAATTGAAAATGAATGAGGTAATTGAAATGCTATCAGAAATCACTCGTGGAGAAGCCATTATAGTAACTGATGTGGGGCAGCATCAAATGATGGCAGCGCGTTACTATAAATACAACAAATCCAAAAGCAATATCACTTCAGGAGGTCTGGGCACTATGGGTTTCGCCTTGCCTGCTGCCATCGGAGCAAAATTTGGAGCTCCAGAAAAAACGGTAGTAGCAATTATTGGCGACGGAGGTTTTCAAATGACCTTGCAAGAATTGGGAACGATATTACAGAGTAACGTAAACATAAAAATTATCATTTTAAACAATTGCTTTCTTGGAATGGTGCGCCAATGGCAACAGCTATTTTTTGAAAAACGGTATTCATTTACGGAAATGATCAGTCCAGATTTTGTGGCACTTGCCAAATCTTATAGTATCCAAGCTTCAAAAATTGTGGCAAGAACCGATTTGAAAGATGCCTTATTAAAAATGCTGAACCATAAAGGTTCCTATTTGTTGGAAGTTATGGTAGCTAAAGAAGAGAACGTGTTTCCAATGTTGCCAACAGGCGCATCAGTATCAGAAGTACGATTAAAATAAATTAAAAAAGCAAAAAATGGAAAAAATATTTACACTATCTGTTTTTACGGAAAACAGCATCGGAATCCTCAATCGTATTACAGTCATTTTAACCCGCAGGCATCTAAATATTGATAGTATAACAGCTTCGGAATCGGAAGTGAAAGATGTTTTTCGCTATACCATTGTTTTAAGAACAACCAAGGAGCAAGTAGATAAAGTTATCGGACAAATTGAAAAGTTGTTAGATGTTTTAAAGGCCTTTGTACATGAAGAATCGGAAATAGTCCATCAGGAAATTGCCCTATATAAAATTAAAACGGAAACCTTAACCAGCGGGGCTATAGAAAAAGTGATTCGAGAAAATCATGCACGCATCCTAACGGTTGACCCTTTATTTATGGTTATCGAAAAAACAGGACATGTAGCAGAAACGCAACTGCTTTTCGAAAGATTAAAGCCATTTGGAATATTGGAGTTTGCCCGCTCCGGCAGAGTGGCCGTGACCAAACCAATGAAAGAATTAAGCAGCTATTTAAAAGAACTTGAACAATTAAATTAATCACAAATTAGCAAATTAACACCCAGAAATAATGACATTATTAGAAAAAGTATATTTGGCCAAAGAACGTATAAAAGGTGTGGCAGTGCATACACCTTTAATAAAAAATGAAAACCTGAGTGAGGAATTCTCTGCTCAGATTTGGTTAAAACGAGAAGATTTACAGCCAGTTCGTTCCTACAAACTTAGAGGCGCTTACAATAAAATTTCCTCCCTTTCGGCTGTTGAGAAAAAAAGGGAAGTTGTGTGTGCAAGCGCAGGAAACCATGCACAAGGTGTGGCTTACGCTTGTAATAAACTCAATATAAAGGCTACTATATTTATGCCGCTTACAACGCCACAACAAAAAATAAAACAAGTTAAACTCTTCGGAAAAGATAAAGTTGTGGTTGTTTTAAAAGGCGATACTTTTGATGAATCGTCCCACTTTGCCAGCTTGTTTTGTGAAGAAAAATCGGCCATATTCATTCACCCTTTTGATGATGAAAAAGTGATCGCCGGACAAGGCACTATTGGATTGGAATTATTAGATGATATAGAAACTCCCATAGATTATTTGTTTGTTCCAATTGGTGGCGGTGGCTTGGCTGCTGGTGTTTGTACTGTTTTCAAACAACTTAGCCCCAATACTAAAATTATAGGAGTAGAACCGAAAGGGGCAGCAGCTATGAAAACCTCCATTCAAAACGGCAGGAACACTACATTAGAACATATAGATAAATTTATTGATGGTGCCGCAGTACAACGGGTTGGCGAGTTAACCTTCGAAATATGTAAAGATGTTTTGAACGATATTGTTCTTGTACCTGAAGGAAAAGTGTGCACAACCATATTGCGCATGTATAATGAAGAAGCCATTGTGGTTGAACCGGCAGGAGCTTTAACCATTGCGGCCCTCGATTTTTATAAAGAACAAATTAAGGGGAAAAATGTAGTTTGTATTGTTAGCGGAAGCAATAATGATATTACAAGAACCGAAGAAATCAAAGAGCGTTCGATATTATACGAGGGATTAAAGCATTATTTCATCATCAATTTTCCCCAACGCCCGGGTGCATTAAAAGAATTTGTAAACGAAGTTTTAGGGCCCAATGATGATATTACATATTTTCAATTTTCAAAAAAGAATAACCGCGAAAGTGGTCCAGCTGTGGTGGGAATTGAATTAAAAGAGCCAGCGGCCTTTGCTAAAATCGTGGAGCAATTGAAGAAAAGAAAATTTAATTATCAATACTTAAATGAAAACAAGGAATTGTTTACACACCTTATTTTGTAAAGGCATAATCATTTTGAATTAACTTACAAAACCCAGCCAAGCTTTAGGGCAATGTCATTAAGTTAAGGGAATATTTGTCATTGCTTCGCCAGTTTGCTATCGCTTGTGCCCAACAAAAGAGGAATCACATTAAATAGCTTAACAGGATGCGATTCCTCGTACCACGCAATGACAAAATTAAGGCGTTAAAGTCTTGATTTTATGAAATTTCCCGTCGGGGACGATCTGTTTGCATTAAAAATTTAATCGGACAATAATGATTTTTTTTGACAGATCTCTTTTATTAATTACAAAGTTAAAACTATAAAAAATTTGCAATTATAGAGCTTTCAAATGCCATTTCTATAAATGAAATTGCGCATCTTCTTATTTTACACTAGTTTTTTAGCAAAAAATTGCGCATCAAACAATGATTTTCTTCGGTCTATATGTATCGTTTAGAACTAAAACCAAAATATGAACAGAAAAACTACTTTTAGCAACACCACTTATAATTTTTGCTTAAATTTGATTTGGTGCAAACCGACAAACATTCAATAAAAATTTGTTCTGGCGGTAATTATTAGAAAGGAAAACATCCAAAAACCTTGAAATTGAAGTCTATTTATGAATAAAAAAGTTAATATGGGAAATCATAAAAATTGGCCTAAGTTGAACTTTACTGAATTGCAAGATACTCTTGAAACACTTCATCAGTGGATTCAAATCGTCGGTAAAATACGTTTAAGAACAATGCCTTGGCAAAATCACTCTTGGCACACAACGCTCTATGTTAGTTCACAAGGCTTTTCTACCCAAGCGATCCCTTATAACGGAAGTATATTTCAAATAGATTTTGATTTTAAGCAGCACAAATTATTTATTCAAAGTTCAGAAGCTGAAACTTTAAGTATAGCATTGCGCCCAAGGACAGTATCTGATTTTTATCATGAGTTATTTGACAAGCTGGCAATCATTGGCATTGATGTGAAAATCTATGGAAGTCCAAATGAAATGGAACCTGCGATTCCTTTTGCCGAGAATATGGAAAACAAGTCATACGATCCAAAAGCAGCAACTACTATTTGGCAAGCAATGCTAAAAACCAATGAAGTTTTCAATAACTTCAGAAGTGAATTTATAGGAAAGTGTAGCCCTGTACATCTTTTTTGGGGAGCATTTGATTTAGCAGTAACAAGATTTTCAGGAAACTCAGCGCCTCTGTATCAGGGCAACATGCCGAATATGCCTATGGAAGTAATGCAAGAGGCATATTCACAAGAAGTGAGTAGTGCTGGATTTTGGCTAGGATCTAAAGATTCACCAATGCCCGTTTTTTATGCGTATGCATACCCAAGTGACACTAGATTTTCTAAGCAAGAAGTTCAACCGACAGAAGCCTTTTATAGCCCTGAAATGGGCGAGTTTTTATTGAAGTATGAAGATGTCCAGAAATCAAATAATCCTGAAAAGACCTTATATGATTTTCTTCAAACCACTTATGAAGCTGCCGTTAATACTTCCAATTGGAATAGAATTAAACTTGAGAAACAATCATGAGCAAACAAGAAAACTACCGCCAATAACTTATAAAATCTATGCTTAAATTTGAACTAATTCAAATGACAAATATTTAATAATAATATTGCTTCAGCGGAAAAATCTACGATTTTTACATCGCACAAACCATAATATAAAATCGTTGGCAACAATAAAAAATTACAATAAATTACCATATTGGGAACTTTTTGCTATATTTGTATTATTAAAAGTAAAAAATGTGAGAATAATATCAAGGCGAACACTCCGAGAATTTTGGGAAAGACACGCTGATAGTGAACAACAATTAAAAGCATGGTATTGCGAAACCGAAAAAGCATCTTGGAAAAACATCAATGAATTAAAAGTTGAATATCCAAGTGCAAGTGTTTTAAAAGATAATAAAATAGTTTTCAATATTAAAGGAAATAATTATAGATTGATTGTTAAAATGAACTTTGAATTTCAAATATCTTGGATACTATTTATTGGAACTCACGCAGAATATGATAAAATTAATGCTAACGAATTATAATTATGGAAATTAAACCTATAAAAAATGAAACTGATTATCAACAAGCTCTTAGCAGACTTGAACTGATTTTTGACGCAACAATAGGAACAACAAAAGGGGACGAACTTGAAATTCTCACTATTCTAATTGACAAATATGAAAATGAAAATTTCCCAATTGGAATGCCTGACCCGATTGAGGCAATTAAATTCCGAATGGAACAAATGGGAATGAAACAAAAAGACCTTGCTGAACTTGTTGGATTTAAAAGTCGAGTAAGTGAAATTTTAAATAAAAAACGAAAATTGACTTTAGAAATGATTAGAAGAATAAGTGATTCTTTACATATTCCGACGGATGTTTTAATACAAGAATATATTATAGAATAAAAATACTGTTGCCCATAATGGTAGTCGTTTCACAAGTCATTAAAAAATAGAATAAATTCCTTCAAAAGCTCCTTTTTAAAATAATTAGTTTTCAAATTACTTGGGGCTTGCTGAAAATATATAAAAGCACTAATAATCAGCAAATTAGATTGTTTTTT
>DAIQBF010000103.1:0-10117 GCA_036781305.1 Lutibacter sp. | reverse complement strand
ACAAGGAAATTATAACGGTTAAGAAAGATGGTCATCCATTGGTAAATACGTATGTGGATGCCGCAGGAAAAGCTTTTTTAATCGGAAAAAAAGACGGTAAAATTCACGAATTAAAACCGCAGTCTAAAATTTGTTCCCGAGACAATGCACACAAAAATGTAAGTTGTGCCACTTGCCACTCATCCTGGACTTCACGTTGCATTGGCTGCCATAACGAATTTGACAAGAATGAGGCAAGAGCCTTCGATTTATTGGATAAAAAATATGGAAAAGGGCAGTGGAAAGAGCATGTTGCTGAATTTTCTTCTTCCCAACCCGCGATGGGCGTTAGGGAATCTAAGAATAAAAGATTGATTGAACCTGCAATTCCGGGAATGGTCTTAACCATAGACAAAGGAAGTTTTGCCGGAAAAGAAATAGGAAAGGATGTTTCATTTTTCAGATTGTACGCCGCAAATTCTCCCCACACCACAACCAAAAGCGTGCGCGATTGCAAATCGTGTCATGCAAATTCGGCAACATTGGGTTACGGAAATGGAAAATTGGTATATGCGATTAAAAACGGCAAAGGAAAATGGAATTTTACGCCAGAATATGAAAATAACCCAAATGACAATCTGCCCGAAGATGCCTGGATTCCTTTTTTAACAGCACCCAAAAAAGGTGTCATAAATTCCACACGATTGGATTTTAGACCTTTTACCGTTAAAGAACAGCAGCAATTGCTATTGGTTGGCGCTTGTTTGCAATGCCATAAAGACGATTCTAAAATAATGCAACAAAGCTTGCTTGATGGAATAAATCCATTGATAAATAAATTGAGCAAAAATTGTATCTTGCCCGCGTGGAATTAAAAACTTTTTAAAATGATTAAAAAAATCGCGCTTTTTGCATTTGTGCTTATTTCTGTTTTAGACATTATTGGAATCATTTTTAAGGTAGAAAGTCTTCTCTATGTTTTTAAGCCTTTCATACTATTATCACTGTTATTTTTATATTCAAAGTCGGTTTCTGAAACAAATACATGGTATGCCACTGCATTGATTTTCTCTTTTTTTGGAGATGTATTTTTAATGTATCCAGGGCAAATTCCTTTTAAAATAGGTTTAATCTCGTTTTTAATTGCGCATATTTTATTTATAAAAATTGTGATGGGTCGCATTAAAAATGTTTCATTTTTAAATATTTTAACTGCTGTAATTCCATTTGCGGTATTTTTTTTGTTGCTCATTTATATCATAAAGGATTCACTTGGAGAACTTTTTATGCCTGTAATAATTTACGGATTTACAATCTCAATGTTTGGGGTAGTTTCGCTGATTAATTATGTAGAAACTAAATCCAAAGAAGCGATTTGGATGTTGATTGGCGCGATTGTTTTTATGATATCAGATACAATTTTGGCAATCAATAAATTTTACAATCCAGCCCATATATTTGAAGTTGGCATAATGGTAACCTATATTTTAGCGCAGTATTTAATTTTTAGGTCGATGGTACAAAAAAACGCCCTGTAAAAATTACAAGACGTTCTTAAATTAACAAATAGTAGCATCTATAAATGCAGTTATGGTTTTATTAGTGCAACAGATTGAACTGCCCAATCGGGGAAAACAGTTGGATCAATATCAAAAATGAAAGTACCCCAAGTCATCGTCATTATTGCAATTATCACTACAGCAAAAACGTTGATAAAAAAACCTGTTTTTATCATATGAATCATTTTTAATTTCCCAGTGGCAAATACGATGGCATTTGGTGGCGTGGCAATAGGAAACATAAAAGCCATTGAAGCGGCTAATGTAATCGGAATCATAATTAATAGTGGGTTTACTCTAATTTCGGTTGCCAAGCCTGAAATTATAGGTAACATCATTTCGGTTGTAGCTGTGTTTGATGTAAACTCTGTTAGTAGGGACATCATCCCGGTTAAAGAAGTAACTAGTATTGCTGGAGAAAAATTTCCGGCTCCGGCCAATAAACCGCCTATGTAATTTGACAATCCGGAATCTATAAACCCTTTAGCCAGTGCAAAACCACCACCAAATAAAAACACAATATGCCAAGGTAATTTTAGCATTATTTTCCATCCAACCAAGGCTTCATTTTTTTTAGAGGAAGGAGTAATAAATAACAATACAGCAACAAATATTGCTACAGTACCGTCATTGATGAATTTCGGAGTTTTAAATAAAGAACTCCAGCCAGGTATCGTTGTTGAGCCAAGATTAAGGTCCGATCGAAATACCCATAATAAGGCTAAAATGATAAATAAAATAAAGACTCTTTTTTGTTCAAGGGTTACTTTTCCCAAAGCTTTATATTTATCCTTAAAAAATGATTTGTCTAATTTCTCGATGTTTTCTTTAGGCTTATAGATAAAGTATAAGAAAAATAGCGTAAAAATAAAAATGATTACTGTAATTGGAAAAGCGAAAGTCAGCCATTGTCCAAAAGATATTTCTGGGGCTTCAGGAAAAATAATTGAGAAGATTCTTAAAAATGATAAATTGGGAGGAGTACCTACCAAAGTAGCAATTCCGCCAATTGAGCATGAATGTGCAATGGCCAACAACAATCCAGACGCAAAAGAGCTTATTTTTCCTTCTCCGTGGACTTCTTCTAAAGCTGTAGTTACCGAAAATGCTATTGGTAACATCATCATTGCAGTTGCTGTATTAGACATCCACATGGATAAAAATGCAGAAGAAAACATAAATCCCAGCAAAATCATAAAAGGACTGCCTCCAACAATTGACAATACTTTTAAGGCAATTCTTCTATGTAGGTCCCATTTTTCCATGGCCAATGCCATTACAAATCCACCTATAAATAAAAAGATAACATAATTTATATAAGCATTTGAAATGTCTTTTCCATCTAAAACACCCAGCATAGGGAAAAGGATTACGGGTAAAAATGAGGTAACGCCTATGGGCAATGCCTCACTAACCCACCAAAAAGCCATTAATATTGCTATTGCAGCAGTATAGGTTACTTCTGGTTTTCCAGGCTGAAGGTCTAAAAAGGAAATCATACCTATGAAAATTAACAATCCAAGGATAATTAATTTCATATTAATTGGTGTTTTTATTTCTAAAGTTGACATATATAAATGAGTTTTTAGTTAATTTCTATTTGATATTGCATTACAAACATTCCTTTGCGTTCATCAACTTTTAGCTTGTTGTTGCTATTTTGGTATATGGGTCTGTTTTGGTAACCTAAAGACAGCTTGTTGCTATGTCCTTTGAAAAAACAATTTATACCCAAGTCATAAACAACCATCTTATCATCTAAAGCATCAAAGTCTGAATACTGGATCGCAATATTTGGTTGTAGTTGGCTATTGTTTTTCGCTTTAGGAAGTAAATATCCCAATTGAAAAAATAGCGTATTTCCAGTTCCCATCATCGGAAAATCATTGCCGCTTCCATTAAATGAGGTGCCACCCGATGTAATGTCATTCGAACCCACATTTCTTATATAATTTGGGCCAAAATCAGTATTGTAATAGCCTAGATAAGAAGTAATTGCAGTCCCTTTTTCTTTGTTGATAGGAGCGTCGTAAAATAAATCTACCGCCCAGTTTTTAAAATCGTAGAACTTTTCTTCGCCATTTACGAGTTGTGAAGTCATTTTAGGTTGATTCATAAAACCCATACCTAAGTTTAAAATATTTTTTGTCCCAACATAAGTACCTGTTTTACCACTATATGGCGATTTGTTACTTTCGTTTTCCAAAAATTCATATTTTAAATAACCTGAAGTTCTTTTTCGAGGCTTATTATATGCATAATCAACTTCTCCTTCTTTTGCGGCAACACCATATTGTACGGGGTCTTTAATTGCAAGAGTGTACTCAAACTTACCAATTTGACCTTTTGACCAAATTCCCAATCCTCTTCCAACGTCATCGTTTTTATTAACGGTTAATAAAGAAAACAATGGGGCATCTATAGCCATTAATGATGCGCTGCTACGCACATTCCATCTGCTTAACCCTTCCCATCCGGATTCCCCAATCCCTAAAGAAAATTCTTTTGCAAATTCGTATTCGGCAAATAAATCAAGCACTTTAAATTGAAAATCTTTTTCAGTGGTAACATTGATGTTATTTCCTCCAAATAAGGAATAAACATATAATTTAGGAGTTAGCTGTGCTGAAACCCCCATTCTTAATCTTCTTACAGATAAGTCAAATACATTGTCTGCGCTTTCCCCGTTGATAGTTGTTCCGGGGTTGGTGTCAAAGTATCTTGCCCATAATTGCATTCTGACAGATGCTTTTATGTAGGTTTGGCCCGATTCATCTAAATTTAATTTGAGTTTGTTGCTCTGTGAATAGCCAAAACTCGAAATTAAAATAAGGATAAATAGCGTTTTTGTTGTTTTCATGAATAATTATTTTAAGTTTGGTTAATTTTTGTATAAATTGTTTAATTATTTAACATAAACAATTCAGATAATTTGCGCTAAACTAAATTTTATTTTTATAGAATTATAGGGTGTTTACACCATTTTATAGTTTTTTGTTTAGCTTTACACACTTTTACACTATTTAATTTAAAGTTTACAAAGATTAACAACACAATAAATGGAGGGAAATCTCAAAGATATTTTTAAAGAAGAATTAACAACGTTATATGGTGATTTCCATCCTATTGTATCAAAATTTGGCACATCATCTTTTGGTAAAATTTCTTCTGATTTATGCATTAGTTCTAGCCAGTTCAGCAAACTTATTTCGGGTTCTGCAACCGAGGGAATGTATATTAGGTCTATTAGAAATATTGAGCAATTAAAAGAACATCAGCGTGTTTTAAAAGATTGCAAACAATTAAAAAAGGAATTGGCCAAAAATAAAAATAAAGGGATAGAAGATTTTAGTGCCAAAAGGAACAAAAGAACATTATATATAAGTTTGATTTTTGCTTGTTTAATTTCTGGGTTAGCCTTAGGTTATTATATCGCAAAAGATTCTATTATTTCAAAATCTATTAATGCTGATGACAAGCATCCTTTAAGTTCATTTTTTAATAAAATTGAAAACAAGTCAACTTATTTGGGTTTTTTAAATGAGAATGAAGTGCAAGACTATTGCCCGAGCAGTGCGTTTGAGGGGAAGTGGAAATTGGCGAAACCCTATAAAATACCTTTGCCGGGAAGCAAAAATTCAGGTGTATATTTAGTGGCTAAATCGGCTGATATCACTTTAGTAACTTCTAAATATGCTGAAAATAAAGGAAGGGTTTTGTTAGGGTTTGAGTATTTAACACACGAGGTATGGGTAGATAAGCGGAGGCAACCTTTAATTCCTGAATATTTTGATTTAAAAACAAGGTTATTCACTGATTTGTATAATAATTTGAATTTTGAAAAAGATGAAAATTTTGTAAAAATAGCAGAATTAAAATCATTATTTTTAGATGAATTTACAATTCTAAAAGATTCTATTATTAGAAAAGGACAACCAAGCGGCAGATATGTGGATTTCTTAGATGCTGAACTGGCAAAAACCTACAATGTTGATGTTGATTATATTCTTAATGAAGTGATAAGCGACTTGACACAAACCAAATGTAATTCTACAATTAACGAATACTGTAACCCTAACGATTTGAAGGTAAACAGCACAATTTCGTTTGATTGTTTTTATTCCATAGGTATTGAAAATCTTGGTTTTGGAGGTGGTTATCCTTATACAAAAACCTATCAGTTGGTAGAAAAAAATTATTCAGACAATCTTATTTGTGATTGTGGCAAGTAATTTTTTTGGCATTTATTTGGAAAACACTTCATTTTGTTGTTCCCGAACACGTATAAAAGTGGTTCTTTTTGTAAGTTCTTTTAACCTGCTTGCACCAACATAAGTGCAAGTTGAACGCAATCCACCCAAAATATCCTGAACCGTATTTTCAACCGCGCCACGAAAGGGAATTTCAACTGTTTTACCTTCAGAAGCTCTGTAATCTGCAATGCCGCCAACGTGTTTGTTCATGGCAGTTTCAGAACTCATGCCGTAAAATTGCTTGAATTTTTCACCGTTAATGTCAATAGTTTTTCCGCCGCTTTCGGTGTGTCCTGCAAACATGCCGCCCAGCATCACAAAATCGGCTCCGCCGCCAAATGCTTTTGCCACATCGCCGGGAATTTTACAGCCGCCGTCGGAAATTATTTGTCCGCTCAATCCGTTCGTTGCATCAGCACATTCAATAATTGCCGACAATTGCGGATAACCAACACCGGTTTTAACGCGGGTTGTACAAACAGAACCCGGACCAATGCCAACTTTAACAATGTCGGCGCCAGCCAATAGCAGTTCTTCAACCATTTCGCCGGTGACCACATTCCCCGCCATAATTATTTTATCGGGATATTGTTGTCGGGTTTTTTTTACAAAATTTGCAAAATGTTCGGAGTAACCATTGGCAACATCAATACAAATAAATTTAAGCTGGGGATGTTGCTTGAATATGGCGGCTAATTTTTTTGAATCGGCAGAACCTATTCCTGAACTTACGGCAATAAAATCTGTCAATTTGTCACTGTCAGTTTGCATAAATTCTTTCCATTCTTGTAGAGAATAATGCTTGTGAATTGCCGTAAATAGTTTGTGATTTGCCAATGCTGTCGCCATTTCAAAGGTACCGACGGTATCCATATTTGCAGCCATGATTGGAATGCCGCTCCATTTATATTTGCTGTGTAAGAAAGTAAATTCTCTATCTAAGCTAACAAGGGATCTTGAACTTAATGTTGATCGTTTTGGGCGAATCATAACATCTGTAAACCCTAATTTTAAATCGGTTTCTATGCGCATTTTCTTAAAATATTTTAAACGATGATACTTTTACCTTTGCTTCCCAAATTTTTATCGCTGTCGAAATAAAAATCTATTCTTCCTAAATTAATGCCATAACAGCCAACTTGGTTCACCAGCATATTTTCGCCAATACTATTTTTTGTAATTGTTGGCTTGGGCAAAAAAGTATGGGTATGGCCACCAATAATTAAATCGATATTTTTGGTTTTTGAAGCAATCACCAAGTCGCTTACTTTTTCATTTTTATAGTGATAGCCTAAATGGGACAGGCAAATAACCAAATCGCATTTTTCTTCCTCTTTTAAAATCCGGCTCATTCCCTGAGCAATTTCTATGGGATCTAGATAAACAGTTTCCTTATACATTCGAGGATCAACCAAGCCTTGAAGTTCAATTCCCAATCCAAAAACGCCAATTTTAATACCGTCTTTCACAAAAATTTTATAAGGTTTTACGTGGGTATTTAACACCGTATTTTTAAAATCGTAATTGGCTGACAAAAAGTCGAATTGTGCGTGAGGCAATTGGGCAAATAATCCGTCAATGCCGTTGTCGAAATCGTGATTTCCTATAGTTGCGGCATCGTATTTTAGCATGCTCATCAGTTTAAATTCCAGTTCACCTCCATAAAAATTAAAGTAGGGAGTTCCCTGGAAAATATCTCCGGCATCTAACAATAAGGTATTCGGATTTTCTTTCCGAATGGCTTCAACCAAAGTGGCACGACGCGCAACACCGCCTTGATTGGGGAAATTACTGTCATTGTTTGGAAATGGATCAATATGGCTGTGAACATCATTGGTGTGTAAAATGGTGATGTGCTTTGTGTTTTTGTTTCCAAAAGATTGCAATGAAAATCCGCCCAGTGTTAAAAAAGCAGTTGCAGCAGTCGATTTTTGTATAAAATTTCTTCTTTTCATCTGTTTAAATTTTATTTTTTTGTTGGTACAGATGCTGTTCGCCATTAATCATTACTCTGTGTATCAAAATTTGTTATGGCTCGTTTCATCCCCTAATTCTTTAGTGTTTTTTCATGCCTAAATCTTCCGTCTAAACTAACTTTAACGGTATCCGTTTCCTTAAAATAATCGATAATCGCGTTTCTTACTTTGTAATCGAGTTTGTAAAGATTTATCGGATCTTTAAAGAAATTCATATTGTCGCCGCCGGTTTGCAAATAATCTGAGGTCAATACAAAAAAGGTTTTGGAGGGGTCTAAAGGTGCGTTGTTTATTTTTAAGTTATAGCCGTTTTCGGTAATCGCCAAATTAAACTGTTTTGAAAGCGGGTGTGCTTTATCTTCGGCAATCAGGTAATTTACAAGTTCCTTTATTTTTTCGGAAGACAATTCAAGCACCACCAAACTGTTTTCAAAGGGCATCAAATTAAAAGCGCTTTCATTGGTGATATTTCCTTTGGAAATTCCTGCCCTAATACCGCCATAATTAAACATGGCAAAATCGATATTTTTTCCTGTTCTTGAATTAAATACCGGATTTGCTCTTTCATAACACAAATCTGCCATTAAATTTCCCAGGCTACTTTCCAAATCCCCATCGGTTCTGTTCAAATTTATGGGAGTGTAGCTAATAATCGTGGTCATTTCCTTTTCAACCTTTTCCCTGTAGGGTTTAATGGTGTTTTCAATTGTTCTGTCGGAAGCAATTGTCTCATTAATAGTGGTTTGATTTCCTTCTATTTTGACCAATTGAGGGAGTTGGCTTTTACAGCTGAAAAAGACCATAAAAATAATAAACGGAATAATAAATTTTTTCATTGTTGCTATACTGATGATTTTAATTAATTTTGTCTTCAGAATGGTAAATATAAATGATTTTTACAGGATTTAAACGAAAAAGCAATCAAATTTTTTTTAAGAAAGCATTGCCGGGCCTTCTTAAAAACGAACATAGAAATTCGTTTGATGAAGTTAAAAAGGCACTTATTTTTTTAGACGACAATGTTGTAAAAGAACTTGTTGTAAGTGAGCTTGTGACGATGTTGAAAATTCCTGAAAGCGATATTAAAGTAGTTGTTTTTCAAAGAAAATTGAGAAAGGAAACTGTGCCCGACGATATCATTACACCCAAAGATTTTGGTTGGTACGGCAAAGTTGACTCAGATAAATTGAAAAATATTTTAACAAATAAATACGATTTGTTAATTAATTACAGCAAAGTTGACAATGTCTATCTCAACATCCTATTATTGCAATGTAAAGCTGCATTTAAGGTTGGCTTTGCGCATATGGACAAGCGTTTGTATGATTTAATGATCAGGTGCGAACTGGATGAAATAGACTTGTTTCATGAAGAATTAATAAAATATTTAGTCATTTTAAAGAAATTATAATGAGAGAATTGTTGGGAACCGGAGTTGCTTTGGTAACACCTTTTAATGAAGATAAGTCAATAGATTTTGAAGGGTTAAAACGTTTGGTCAACTTTCAAATTGACAATGGCGTAAATTATTTGGTGGTTTTGGGAACCACCGGTGAACCGGCTACCTTAACTTCAGAAGAAAAGGAAGCGGTTAAAGCAACCATTATTAAAGCCAATAAAGGCCGACTTCCTTTGGTAATTGGTATTGGCGGAAATAATACCATGGCTGTTGTGAATGAAGTTAAAACTGCTGATTTATCAGCTTTTTCTGCCATACTTTCCGTTTCGCCTTATTATAACAAACCAACGCAGGAAGGAATTTACCAGCATTTTAAAGCCATTTCAGAAGCGAGCCCGTTGCCAATTATCGTTTACAATGTACCGGGAAGAACCGCTAAAAATGTAGAGGTAAATACGCTGATTAGATTGGCCAATGATTTTAAAAATATTGTGGCGGTAAAAGAAGCTGCGGGAGATATTGTTCAGGCTATGCGGTTAATTCAGCAAAAACCTAAAGATTTTATGGTTATTTCTGGCGATGATATGATTGCATTGTCCATGGTTTTGGCAGGCGGCGCAGGCGTAATTTCTGTAATCGGACAAGGTTTGCCTAAAGATTTTTCAGAGATGATTCAGCAAGGATTAAAAGGCAATGTTGCAAATGCGAATGCCTTGCACTTCAAAGTGATGAATTGCATAGATTATATTTTTGAAGAAGGAAATCCGGCAGGTATTAAATCACTTTTGAAAAATTTTGGAATTTGCTCGGAAAACGTGCGATTGCCTTTGGTAAATGCTTCTTATGATTTACAACAAAAAATAGCTAACTTTGCAGCTAATTATTAGATTTTGGATATTATTTATTCTCAGTCTATTATTTTGTAAAAAATATTTATTTGGTTTAATTTAA
>DAIQBF010000102.1:0-10136 GCA_036781305.1 Lutibacter sp. | reverse complement strand
ACGCCAAACTTTAGGCACTGATTTATAAATTAAATGTATTTTTGTTGAAATTCCATTGAAATGCCTATTGAAGTTAAAAACATCACCAAATTATACGGAGAACAAAAAGCATTGAACAATGTCAGTTTTTCTATAGAAAATGGGGAGATTGTTGGTTTTTTAGGTCCGAATGGCGCTGGAAAATCGACCATGATGAAAATAATTACCGGTTATATAAATGCTTCAGAAGGTAAGGTTTTTGTCAATAATTTTGATCTTTCCACCCATAAAATCGAAGCTCAAAAAAGCATTGGTTATTTGCCGGAAAACAATCCGCTTTATCTGGAAATGTATGTGAGAGAATATTTGCAATTTAACGCTTCTATTTATAAAATTGGGAAGTCAGCTATTGAAGAAATAATCAATAAAGTGGGTTTAACGCCGGAAGCGCACAAAAAAATAAACCAACTTTCAAAGGGATATCGCCAACGAGTTGGTTTGGCCGCAGCTTTGTTGCACAATCCAGACGTGTTGATTTTGGATGAACCAACCACTGGCTTAGATCCCAATCAACTGGCGGAAATAAGAAGCTTGATCAAAGAGGTGGGAAAAGACAAAACGGTACTTTTTTCAACCCATATTTTGCAGGAAGTTGAAGCGATTTGCGACCGGGTTATTTTAATTCATAACGGACAAATTATTGCGGATAAAAATTTAAAGGAATTAACGGGAAATCAGGAACAGGTGATTGAGGTTGAATTCGATTATAAAATTGAAAAACAGTTTTTGGAAAATATCCCGCATTTAAAATCTGCCAATAATGTGCACGACACCATTTGGGAACTGACTTTTGACACTTCAAAAGATATGCGGCCAGCCGTTTTTGATTTTGCATACGACAACGGATTAAAGACCTTGAATTTAACCACTAAAAATAAAAATTTAGAGCGTTTGTTTAGGGAACTGACGGCTTGACACAAACTACTGGCAATAAGTTAACAGTTAACAGTTAACAGTTTTCAGTAAAACCAACAACCTGAAACTTTAAACTTGAAACCAAGAATCAAAAAAAACCAACAACCAACAATTAGTTAATTGAGTTTAAAATGAATTTCTTCATTTTTGAGGACTTTTAAAAACGAATTGTCAACTTTAACTTTAACGGATCTGCTGTGTAAATTTAATTTTACGTTTTCGGCCAAGTCGTAAACTATAAAATCTACAGGAACTGAACCTTCATTTTCCTTCATAATCTTGTGAATTTCTTCAACTTTATGTTTGTCAATTTTATTGATATCTAAACTGATGGTTATTTTTTTAGTTTGTTTTTCAAGGACATCCTGAAGAATTTGAATGTCCGTAAAATTAATTCTTGGTTCTGTAAGTTTACCTTCTTTATTTCGCCAGCCGGCAGTGACTGAAACCCTGATTTGACGAAAAGCATCTTCAAACAAATAAGGCTTAAACTTTAAATAATCATCTTTAAAAATCCTGAATTCGTGACTGTCGCTATAATCGACCACCGTAAATGAACCCCATTCGTTTCCGTTTTGGGAAGTTTTATGCTGTACATCTGTCAAAATTCCCGAAAAAGTCATGGTTGAGCCTACATATTTATTGAGGTCACCTTTGAAAACACCAACAGAAGCATTGCTAAAAAAGTCGATTTCATTTTTAAATTCATCAAGTGGATGGCCTGAAATATAAATGCCGACCATTTCTTTTTCTCTCGATAATTTATACATCATTCCCCATTTTTGCGCTTGCGGAATTTCAGGTTCCGGAAATTGAATTTCAGAAGCTTCTCCAAATAATGAAACCTGTGCAGAATTTTTATTTTCCTGAAATTTACTTCCATAACGAATGGCACGTTCAATAAAAGAAACGCCTTTTTCGTCCAATTGATAATATTGCGCGCGATGCACATTTTTGAAGGAATCAAATCCACCGGCCATTGCCAATCCGTCAAAAGCTTTTTTGGTGGCAGCACGCAAATCGACGCGTTTGGTTAAGTCGAAAATAGAAGTATAATTTCCGTTTTTCTTGCGTTCTTCAACAATGGCGGCAACCGCCGAAGCGCCAACTCCTTTTATGGCTCCCATTCCAAAGCGAATGGCGCCTTCTTTGTTTACCGCAAATTTGTAATATGATTCATTAATATCAGGTCCTAAAACTTGGATTCCGGCGCGGATGCATTCTTCCATAAAAAAGGAAATCTGCTTGATGTCACTCATATTGTTGGACAAAACCGCCGCCATAAATTCCGCAGGATAATTTGCCTTTAAATAAGCCGTTTGATAGGCGATATAAGCGTAACAAGTGGAGTGTGATTTGTTAAATGCGTATGCAGCAAATGCTTCCCAATCTTTCCAAATTTTTTCCAGCACTTCTTCGGGGTGATTGTTTGCTTTACCGCCTTTAATAAATTTAGGCTTCAATTTTACAAGCAGCTCCAGAATCTTTTTTCCCATCGCTTTACGCAACATATCGGCTTCACCTTTTGTAAATCCGGCAATCTTTTGGGAAAGCAACATCACCTGCTCCTGATAAACGGTAACGCCATAAGTTTCTTTCAGAATTTCTTCCATGACCGGCAAGTCATATTCAATGGTTTCTTCTCCATGTTTACGCATAATAAACAAAGGAATGTACTCCATTGGTCCCGGACGGTAAAGGGCGTTCATGGCAATTAAATCGGCAAATTGCGTAGGTTTTAGTGCTTTTAAATGCTTTTGCATTCCAAAAGATTCATATTGAAATATTCCTATTGTTTCCCCACGTTGAAAAAGTTCATAGGTTTTTGGGTTGTCTAAAGGAAAATCGTCCGGAACCAAATCGATGCCGTGTTTGCCTTTTATAATCTTGAGGGTTTCTTTGATTAAGGATAAGGTTTTTAATCCTAAAAAGTCCATTTTTAGCAAGCCAGCGCTTTCAACCACATTGTTGTCGAACTGCGTCACATACATATCGGTATCTTTTGCGGTTGCAACAGGAATTAAATTGGTAATATTTTCGGGCGTAATAATCACGCCGCAAGCGTGGGTTCCTGTATTTCTGACAGAGCCTTCCAATGCACGCGCCTGATTGATGGTTTGGGCGGCCAAGTCATCCCCAGCAGCTATTCTTCTTAGTTCATTTACATTTTCTAAATCTTCTGATCTTAAACCTTTAATGATTGCCTTGCTTTTTTCGTCTTCCCCAAAAATGTTTTTAAGTTTAACCAGCGGAATCAATTTTGCAATTCTGTCGGCATCGGATAAGGGCAAATCCAGCACTCGTGCCGTATCTCTGATAGAGGATTTTGCGGCCATGGTGCCGTAGGTGATAATTTGTGCCACCTGGCTTGCACCGTATTTTTTGATGACGAAATCAATTACTTTTTGCCTTCCTTCATCATCAAAATCAATATCAATATCGGGAAGCGACACCCGGTCCGGATTTAAGAAACGCTCAAAAAGCAAGTCATATTTAATGGGGTCAATATTGGTAATCCACAAGCAATAGGCAACTGCAGAACCTGCCGCCGAGCCTCGTCCCGGCCCAACCGAAACGCCCATTTTTCGTGCTTCTAAAATAAAATCCCAAACAATTAAGAAGTAGCCCGGATAGCCGGTTTTTTCAATAACCGACAATTCAAAATCGAGCCGCTCCTTGATTTCGTTATCCAATATTTCGCCATATCTTTTTTTGGAACCTTCAAAAGTCAAGTAGCGTAAATAGGCATTTTCACCTCTAACGCCGCCATCAATTTCATCTTCAGGATTTACAAATTCCTGCGGAATGGCAAATTTTGGCAGCAACACGTTACGCGCCAACGTATAAATTTCGACTTTATTGGTTATTTCCTGAATATTGGTAATGGCATCTGGTAAATCGGCGAACAAACTTTTCATTTGTTCCTGACTTTTAAAGTAGTATTCGTTGTTCGGCAAACCATATCTGTAACCTCTTCCTTTTCCAATCGGCGTTGCCATTTTTTCGCCATCTTTCACGCACAATAAAATATCGTGGGCCGTAGATTCCTCCTGATTTGTGTAATAGGTATTGTTGGTGGCAATTAGTTTTACTTGGTGTTTTTTTGAAAATTCAACAAGGACTTCATTTACGTGATTTTCATTTTCCTGATCATGGCGCATCACTTCCAAATAAAAATCGTCACCAAATTGTTCCTTCCACCAAAGTAAGGCTTCTTCAGCTTGTTTTTCGCCAACATTTAAAATCTTGCTCGGTATTTCCCCAAATAAATTTCCCGAAAGCACAATTAAATCTTCTTTGTATTGCTCAATAATATTTTTGTCGATTCGTGGAATGTAATAAAATCCATTGGTATTGGAAATCGACGACATTTTGGCCAAATTATGGTAGCCATTTTTGTTTTTTGCCAAAATAACAATGTGGTAACCATTGTCCTTTTGCGATTTGTCCTCATGATTTTCACACACATAAAATTCGCAACCCAAAATAGGCTTTAAGGGAAGTTTTGCTTCTTGGCCTTCGGTTAATTTTCCATTGAAATTTTCAACAGATTTGTTGTAATCCAGCACTTCTTTTATAAAGTAAAAAGCACCCATCATATTTCCGGTATCGGTTAAGGAAACTGCGGGCATTTTGTTCTTTACGGCAGCCTGAATAAGGTTACTTACACTTGTTGTTGACTGTAAAATGGAGAATTGTGAATGGCAATGCAAATGCGAGAAACTTGCATTTTCAAGGATTTTGAAATTTTCCTTAACAGGTGTGATGTCATCAGAATTTTCTTCTGATTTTTTTCGTAGTTTTTTGCTTTCTTTTTTTAAATCGATATGTTTTAGACCGATAACATCAATAGAAGCGGGATTTTTGGCTTCAAAAGTTTCAAAATAATCCGAAGAAACCCTAAGTTCATCTTTTGTAAAAACCCTTTTCCGAATCAACTCTAAAAAACAACGTGTGGTGGCTTCCACATCTGCGGTGGCATTATGCGCATCGGCAAAAGAACCTCCAAATAAATTTTGGTGCAATTCTGTTAAAGTTGGGTATTTAAATTTTCCGCCACGTCCGCCTTTAAGTTGGCATAAGTTTGCCGTAGTTTCACTACACGTATCCAAAACAGGCAAATCATTTAAATTTGTTTTTAGCCCTTTTCTGTGAAATTCGCAACCCATAATATTTAGATCGAACTTTACATTTTGGCCAACCACAAAAGTAGTTTTGGCAAGCACTTCATTAAAAAGTTGCAAAACAGTTTCTAAATTTTCGCCTTTTTCTTCAGCCAACTGCGTTGAAATTCCGTGAATTTGTTCAACATCATACGGAATATTATAGCCTTTTGGCTTGATCAGGAAATCTTTTTGTTCAATCAGTTCTCCATACTTGTCGTGAAGTTGCCACGCAATTTGAACACATCTTGGCCAATTGTCAATGTCGGTAAAAGGGGCATTCCAACTTTTAGGTAAACCGGTGGTTTCTGTGTCAAAAATTAAAAACATGTGGCTGAATTTTTTGCTTTAAATGAGTTTATAAAAGTAACAATTTATAAATTTTTCACTTCCTAACTTACATTTTTTTATTAACAATTGCCCATTTTTCATAAATATTGAATGGAAATAGAAAATGTCAAATGACTTCCTATTGAAATCTTTAAAATAGTGCAGTAATCGTAAATGCAACTATAGAGCCATAATAATTGAAAGCCAAATGCCAACCTCTTTTTAATTGTCTTTTTAAGCCAAAATTTGGTGGTGACAGGTCTTTTATTGATGGCATTTTTAGGGTTTAAAGGATTGCAGCAAAATATGCTGAAATTGAATGTATTATTTGAAATAATCTTATTATATTTGCAACCCTAATTAATAACCAAGGTTTCGTACCTTAAAATTTAAAAATATGCCAGTAAAAATTAGATTACAAAGACACGGTAAAAAAGGAAAACCATTCTATTGGATTGTAGCTGCAGATGTGCGCTCAACAAGAGATGGTAAGTATTTAGAAAAAATTGGAACTTACGATCCTAACACAAACCCAGCAACCATCGATTTAGATGTTAATGAAGCTGTAAAATGGTTGCAAAACGGAGCGCAGCCAACAGACACCGCAAAAGGGATTTTATCTTATAAAGGTGTGATGCTAAAAAATCATTTAGTGGGCGGTATTAGAAAAGGCGCTTTAACTGAAGAACAAGCAGAAGCAAAATTTCAGGCTTGGTTGGATGAAAAAGCAGGAAAAATTGACGCTAAAAAACAAGGTTTGGCAAACGCTAAAACCGATGCAATTGCCAAAGCTTTTGAAGCTGAAGTAAAAGTGAACGAAGATCGTAAAGCTGCCGCTAACGAAGCTGTAAATGCTGCAATTAAAGCTGAAGCCGACAAAAAAGATGCTGAAAAAGCTGCTAAAGAAGTAGTGGAAGAAGTAGCTCCTGAATCTATTGATGATGCACAAAATGCAGCTTCAGAAGAAGGAAAAACAGCGTAATTAAATTTTAGCGATAATGCGTAAAGAAGATTGTTTTTATTTAGGCAAAATCGTTAGAAAACACAGTTTTAAAGGGGAAGTTGTTGTTAAGTTAGACACAGATGAACCGGAACTATACCAAGATTTGGAATCAGTATTTGTTGCTTTAGGCAATGACCTGGTTCCATTTTTTATTGTTGACAGCATTTTGCAAAAGGGCAATCAACTACGTGTGAGATTTGAAGATGTGGAAAATGAAGCGGATGCCGATGCTATTTTAGGTTCAGAATTATATTTGCCTATGAGGTTTTTGCCCAAACTGACAGGAAATAAGTTCTACTTTCACGAAATTATTGATTTCGATATGGAAGATGTCAATTATGGCAATGTTGGTGTTATCACCGGCATTAATGATTCAACTGCCCAACCATTGTTTGAAGTCAATTCTAACGGAACGGAAGTTTTTATTCCAATGATTGACAATTTCATCAAAAAAGTGGACAGAGAAAATAAAAAAATTACCGTTGAAACCCCAAAAGGTTTGATTGAAATGTATTTGGGGAATTAACAAATTTAGAGAGGTGGCCGAGTGGACGATGGCGCACGCTTGGAAAGCGTGTATACGGCAACGTATCGAGGGTTCGAATCCCTTCCTCTCTGCTTTTAAAAAACCATAACGATTGATAATCAATTAGTTATGGTTTTTTATTTACCTATTTAGCCCACACTTAGCCCACAAAAATAAAATTGCTTTATTAAAAATTATCTACAATTTTATAAAGTCCTTTTGATGCTTTTTTAGCACTTAAATTCCATTTTTGATTAAGGGTAGGTTTTCACAAAATACATCAGCATAGGGCTTTGCATAGCCTTTTTTAATCATTATTTCGTTCAATGAGCTTCCGTCGCTTAACAATAAATACCCTAATGATCTACCGTATTTATCGAAATGGTTGTTTTCTTCCTGGACTAAGGTACATTTTTCACCTATTGTAATATTGCTTTTCAAAAATTCAAAAGACATATAGCCCAATTTAATTAATAATGCAGCCGGCATATGCATTTCTTTTTCATCCTTTTTCAATTTGTCGCAATATTTCATTTCCGGGGCATCAATTCCATATAATCTTACTTCAAATTCTTTTTTTGTTGTAAAATCTTCGGCAATAATGCCATCACCGTCAACGATTTTTTTGATGTTAAGGATAATTTTTCTTCTCATAATGTTCTATGCGTTAAAATGCGTCTAATTGCATTATTTAAGTTATTGATATATAGTATATTATGTCGTAAATTTAGTAAATTAATTTTAATTTTTAAAAATATGGCGAGGCAAAAAGGACATATAAAATATGTCGGAACACTAGGCGAAGTGCGACACTTCAAAATTAAAGGTAATCAAGGTTACTTTGCAGGATTAAAAGGTGGACCAACTGGCGAACAAGTAAAAACTGCCCCAAGTTTTATTCGTACACGAGAAAATATGGCTGAGTTTGCAGCTTGTGCGAATGCAGGAAAGGCACTTAGAACTGGTTTATCAGCTTTGATGAAACAAATGTCAGACAGTCAGCTTACCGGGCGTCTAACAGCAATTATGAAAAAAATAAATATTGAAGATGGTTCAGAAGCCAGGGGCCAAAGAGCCGTTTTGGTTTCCCAACAACCTCAATATTTAAAAGGTTTGGATTTCAACCGTAATATATCATTTTATGGTGTATTCAATGCTCCTTTTACTTTGTCTGCTGTTGTGGGTAGAAATGAAAGTACTTTAAGTATTCCTGCTTTCAATCCGTTGAATTATTTGAACATTCCTTCAGGAGCAAGTCATTTCAGAATTATCAATGCGCTATCGGTTGTTTCTGATTTTGTTTACAATCCAACTACAGGAGCTTATGAACCTGCGGATGCTCTTTTGAATGAAATGTCAAATATTGCCTATTCGGATTACACACCAGTAGATGCTGCAACTACATTGCTTAATGTGACTGCAACTTTACCGGGATCACCAACAATTTCTGCTGATGTTGCAGTTTTGGGAAGTATTGGAATTGAATTTTATCAAATGGTAGGATCCAATTACTATTTATTTAATGCCGGTAATGCATTAAAAATTCAAGAGGTTTTCTAAAAAAAATCATACATTTTTAGAAGGTAAAACTTCAAAATTTAAACCCTTTCATTTGAGAGGGTTTTTTTTCGTTTGCGCTATTTTATCTATAATGGTGAATTATGTTCGGGATAAGGTGCAAATTAATGCGAAATAAGGGTTAGTCAATCCTTATTGGTCGGTTGGTATAAAATTGAAATATTTTTCAGTGGGATATTGGAAAAATAATGAAAAGTAAGCTAAAACTTTAAGGATTATTACCGATTCTTTTAGATTGCTTTTAACTGTTAGCCTTTTAAAATCCGAAGATTTAGTCGGTGGGTGAAGCGGTTGGAAATCTTCGGGTTTTAAGAGGCCTAGCCCAATATGGCGATTGAATATTAAGAATTAAAGATACCGAGTGCGCTGGCAGTAGCGAAATAAGGGTGTGTTTTTTTATTTGTTTTTATCGAATTATCCGATTGGTTTTAAGTGTAGGCTTGATGCTAAAATTTTGTTTTGGAAAATGAATTTAATTTTTACATCAATGTAACTATGGAAATGGCATAGCATCAAGACTGCTTAAAAATAATTTACCTGTAATACCTAACAAATAAAAAATAATACGCTTGTGGGCAAATTTGGTTTTGTGGGTGCTTGAAGCTTCTGTTTAAATGGTTGTTTTATTTTTACAATAATGTTCTGTTTGGTTGTTAAAGCACTCACAAAAGCAATGTAAAAAAGTACCGAGTGCGATGGCAGAAGCGTTGAATTTGCGCGTTGGCAAAGCGGCTATTTAACATAATTTTTGTTATAACTACGGCTTTGGCGTGGCTTGGCTGATGTCGGCAGTATTATAACACCAATTATGTTACTTAGCTTGGGGTTGTTTTTATGGCGGCTTATTTGTTTGAGCGTTGGCAATAGCTTATTGATTTTTTTAGGCACGACAAAAAATTAATGTGCTATTATTGTGTGGCTACAAATAATGTGACCTAAAAACAACTATGTGGCTGGGTGTGGAACAACACTAAAGACAGAGGCTTGTTGCGATAGCAATAAACTGAATTTTGTGTTGTGGGGCGTTTATTACCTGCTAAACATTCAATTTTTGTTGAAACTACTCTAATGGAAACGGATTTAAAAAACGTAATGGCAAAAAATTAAAATAAACGTTAATAAAACTATTAAAACTTAATAATAATAACTATATTACATTAGTTTTTTAGACATATTGGTAACTATAATTTTTTTATTATCTTTGCGAAAGATATGACAACAGAGTTCAATATTCAATTTAACGAAAAGAAAGCGTTAACCGCTATTCTATATATTGTTAGTAATCTAAAGAGAAAGGATTTTCATAAAATATTCAAGATTCTTTATTTTGCTGACAGAAACCATATTTCTGAATATGGAAGACCTATTTCTGGGGATAGTTATGTAGCTATGACTGATGGGCCTGTACCATCTAATCTTTATGATATATTCAAATCTGTAAGAGGAGATAGCTATTTTAAGGATAATGGAAATTTTTCAAAATATTTCAAGATAGTTGATTGGGATATTGTGGTTCCAATACAAGAAGCAAATTTAAAATTTTTATCAAAGTCAGACTTAAAACATTTAAAGAACTCACTCG
>DAIQBF010000101.1:0-10316 GCA_036781305.1 Lutibacter sp. | reverse complement strand
CAAAACAAAAACTAATAAATTGTTAGTTTTAAAAAATCTTTTTCAGCAAACCCTAGTTAAACGTTAGATGTAATACAATGTAAGTTAAATATTTAATGTTAAAAGTTGAATGTTCTAGGCAATTATTTGTAAAACACAAACAATTTAGAATACCAACATTCCAACAAACTAAAATCACATCTTATAAATCCAGGAATCTTGATTTTCTGTAGTTACATTTCGCGATAACACAAATCCCAAAATTGTTTTTCCTGTGATTTTATCGGTAAAAATGGTCCCAATTTCTTGTTTGGTTGTTACTTTTTGCCCTACATGCACAAATACATTTTCCAAATTTTTATAGACCGAAATATAGTCCCCGTGCTGTATTAATACGGCTTTTAAATTACCGCCCAAAACTTGAACCGACAAAACAGTTCCTTCAAAAACAGCACGCGCCTTGCTGCCGACATCTGTGGTAATTCTAACGCCATTGCTTTGTATGGTGGCCGTTTTAACAATAGGATGCGGTTGTTTTCCGTAATAGGTAGAAACGTATCCCTTTTCAACCGGCCAAGGCAATTGTCCTTTGTTAGCCGTAAATTTTGAAGCCAATTCCTTAGCTTCAGCTGTAAGGGTAAAAGTTGCTGATGTGGTGTTTGATGTGTTTTTATTGGAAGCGGCGATGGCATCCCTAATTATTTTATCTATTTGGGCATCAATTTTCCTTTCTTCTTTTTGAAATTGCTGTATTTGCCTTTTGTATTTATTTTCTTTATTCTTAACTTGGCTCAACAGTCCTTCCTGCTCCTTTTTTTCTTTTTGAATAACGATTTGCTCTTGTTGTTTTTTAGTTAACAATTCCTGCTTTTGCTTCTTTTTTGACGCTAAAGCCTCTGTTAATTCTTGAATTTCCAGTATTTTTTGTTGTATTTCTTCTCCCTGATTTTTTCTAAAACTGGAATATTGTTTCATATACTGAAAACGTTTATAACCCTGATAAAAATTCTCGGAAGAAAGCAAAAACATAATTCTGCTATTTTGGGACTTGCTTTTGTATGATTTATAAATCATGGTGGCATAATCCTTTTTAAGCGCTTCCAAATCACGTTCGTTTTTGTTTATTTCTAATTGGTTTAAGTAAATTTCATTTCCCAGTTCAGAAGTTTCATTTGAAATAATAGAAATTAACTCTTCTCTTTTGTTGATTTTATCATTTAAATCCTTTACGTCAATCAATAAATTATTTTCTGTTTTTTTTGTATTGGAAAGCAAGGCGTTTATATAAACAATATCTTTTTGAATTTGCGCTCGACGAGCCTCTAAACCCTCTTGTTTTTTGTTTTGAGACAATATTGTTGCACTTATAAAAAGTGCCGAAACAAGAAAGATAGACTTAAATTTAAATTGCATTATTTTAAACTAATTTCTTTGTAACCAGTTGGAATTTCAAATGGAAAGGTTAATTTTTCATTAAATTCAACCGACTTATATTCAATATTTATAGTGGTTAATTTTTCATGGTCTGTGGCTCTTATATTAATATTTTCGGGAAACTGTTCTCCCTGAATATTTTTATAATTTGCGTAGGAAACGGATAACAATTGTTGTTTTTCCGTATTGGTAATTTCTTGTCGGTTCAATTTAAAATTCTCGGGATTCAGAAAAAACAAAATGCCAAACAATTCATTCTTCTTTTTTGGAGAGAGTTGATACAAACGATTGTCTATTTTAGAATCGTATTTTTCATTTTTTAAGTTCAAAACCGCTTGACCCAACAATATATTTTGAACCTTTTCAAAATCCAATTCCGTTCCAAGCCATTCGCTTAACAAGGAAAAATCTCCATCAAAATAAGTGCCTTTCAATTTTTCGTAATAGCTTACTCTATTGGGCGTTATTTTAACTTTCGCCAAAGGAAATCCAAACTTGGTGGCACTCATCCAAATTGTTTTATCCATTTCAATGCGGAGTTTAATATTAATGGAAGTTGACATTTTATTGTCGGAATATTTTGCATTTAAATTGGCATTCACCGTTTTCTGGTTAAAATTATGCTCGTAGTGATTGCTAATTATTTTTCTTGTGGAAATGTCTTCAATAATATTCATGTCTGTCAAACTTTTTTTGCTTTTGCACGAAGAAAGTGCCAGCAACATCAATATCGCTATTTTAAAATAATGCTTCATCATTTAATTTTCTTTTCTTAACGCGGTGGCTTTTTGTTTGTATTTCAATGCTTCACTTTTATTGTCCAACTTTTCATGACTTACAGAAAGTTGCTCATAAAAATCAGCTTCCATTGCGCTATTATCAATCACAAAATCAATGCCAATACTTAAAACGGCAATTGCTTCATTATATTTTCCCAGCCTATTTAGGGCCAATCCATTCATTATATATAAATAGGGTTGCTCCGGAAACAATTCTAAAGCCCCTTTGCTGTCGGCATAAACCTGTTCAAAAAGTTTTCCTGAAGCTTCTATATCCAAAATTTCCTGCACAATTTTAAATTCCTTATTTTTTGCATATAATTTCTTTAAGGATTCAATATCGGTATTTCCATAGTTACTATCAGTTTGTTTTTCATCGGTTTGCTGAAGTGATTTTCTATTCTCCAAAAAGCTTTTAAAAGCTTTTAATTTTAAAGTTGACATGGCGTTTTCCTCCATTTTTGCAATCAAATCTTCCGCCTCCGCAAAATTTTGATTTTGAACGTAAAGAAACACCAATTCCTCGGATTCATTTGGCTGTTTTTGAACAATCTTTTTTTGAATTTCAATGGCCTTTTTAAAATTCCTTTGTGCTTTTAAAACAGCAACTTTATGGCGTAACAAATAATAATTTTCAGGATCTAGCGACAAGCCTTTATCAATAAATAGTTCCGCCTCAAAATAATTGTTTAGTTCTAAATTATTTTTCGAAAATTCAAATAAAACCGGAACATTTAAGGAGTCAATTTCATTACACAATTCTAAACTTTCAATAGCTTTGCCATAGTTTTTTATGGCTTTTTGCTTTAAAGCTTCAAAAAAATGGGTTTGAAATTTTAAGCTATTTTCCTCTTCAGTATTTATTTTCTGGGCATACGAAAAACTTGAAATGAATAGCATTCCAATCGCTATTATACCGTTCAAATACGTAGCTTTCATATAAGTCGCAATATACAATTTATTCAAGTGAAAAAAATGTTAATTAGATGGTTAGAACAGAGAAAATAGAACAGAGAAAATAGACGAATTTTACTTGATTCCATAAATCAGTGGCGTTCCAATTAAAATTTAGTAATTCGTATTTTTAACCTTTGATTTCCATCTTCGGTCTTCTGTCTTCGGTCTTCTAACTTTTATATTCCCTTAGGAATGGCGTCAATTAATTTTTGGGCATAAGCTGTTTTCGGCGATTCATAAATGGCATCGGCGTCGCCGATTTCCTCAATTTTACCATGATTCATCACCAACAACTGGTCGGCCATATATTTTACGACGGCCAAATCGTGGGAAATAAAAATATAGGTGAAGCCAAAATCGGCCTTCAATTCGTTCAGCAAATTTAGTACTTGTGCCTGCACGGAAACATCGAGGGCCGATACCGATTCGTCGCAAATAATCAGTTTTGGTTTTAGGACAATCGTACGCGCAATACCGATTCGCTGTCTTTGTCCGCCCGAAAATTCATGCGGATATCTGTAAAAATGCTCCGCTTGCAAACCAACGCGTTCCAGCAATTCAAAAACATATTTTTTTCTTTCTTCGGATGAATTTAATATTTCGTGCACTTTCATAGGTTCCATCAATGCTTCACCAATGGGAATTCTCGGATTCAGCGATGAAAACGGATCTTGAAAAATAATTTGGACTTCTTTTCTGAAATCCTTCAACTCCTTATTTGATAGATTGGTTACGTCTTTTTGTTTGTAAAAAATTTGGCCTTTTGTGGCTTTTTCCAAATGTAGAATGGTACGGCCCAACGTGGTTTTTCCGCAACCAGATTCTCCAACCAGCCCTAAGGTTTCCCCTTCAAAAAGCTGAAAAGACACCTTGTCAACCGCCTTTACTGGATTTGCTTTTCCGAAGAAAAATGGTTTTTCGGTATTGAAATAAGTCGCCAAATTTTTTACTTCCAGCAAGGGTTTTGATGTATAAATTTTGTCGTGAAAATCGTTGCGTTGTGAGGTTGTGTACACCTCATGAGCAACCGTATTTTCAATAAAATCTTTTACGGTGGGCAACTTTTTTAGGCGTTCTTTTAAGTTGGGTTTCGAATTTATGAGCGCTTTGGTGTAATTGTGAACAGGATGTTTAAAAACCTGGGTCACATTTCCCTGCTCCACAATTTCTCCTTGATACATCACCAAAACGGTATCGGCTATTTCTGAAACCAGCGCCAAATCGTGCGTGATAAAAATAATGCTCATTTCAGTTTCCTGCTGAAGTGCTTTCAACAGTTCAATAATTTCTTTTTGGATGGTTACATCAAGTGCTGTGGTGGGTTCGTCGGCAATTAAAATTTGCGGTTTGCAGGCAATCGCCATCGCAATCATCACCCGCTGTTTTTGTCCGCCCGAAAGCTGATGTGGATATTGACTATACATAGTCTCAGCCCTTGGTAATTTTACCGTATTAAAAAGTTCAATGACCTGAATTTTAGCTTCTTTTTTCGATATTTTTTTATGCTGCAATAAAATTTCCTGAACCTGATAACCACAAGTTAAACTTGGATTTAAGGAACTCATGGGCTCTTGAAAAATCATGGAGATCTTATTTCCCCTAATTTTTTGAAAATCTTTTTCTGAAGTCGATTGTAAATTGGCGTTGTTAAATAAAATACTGCCGGTAATGGTTGCATTTTTTGGGAGCAATCCTAAAATCGCTAAGGCAGTTACCGATTTACCGCTGCCCGATTCGCCGACAATTCCCAGAATTTGTTGTGAGTTCAGTTCGAATGAAACCTCATTAACCACATTATTTTGGTCAAATGAAATGAATAAATTCTGTACTTTTAAAATGGGTTCCATAGGGTAAACGTTGGTGTTGCTGTAAAAAGAGAAACAAGCTTCTTTTGGTTACGAATATAACCAAATTTAAGAAGACACTTTATTTCTGGTTGCTAATTTTACCAATCCGACAGCGGAAACCAGCGCCCAGCAACCTTCCAAAATTACAAATGGCATATAATTTAATAACACGGATGCCAAACAAGCAATACCAGCGCCCATAAAATTTAACAGCAAATACGTTAAACTTCCAGTTTTAATCTTGTCTTTTAAATTTAGAAAAAAAGCCAATAAAAGAAGGGTTACGCCAATAAATCCGGTCCAGTCTATATAGTTCATTTTAATAATAAATTAGTTGAATATTGTTTTAAGTATCTTAACGCCAGATTATTTTTTTATGAGGTTCTCATAAGTTTCAACCCATTCTTTTACGGTTACTTTTTTTGTAAGTTCTGCAATTAAATCGAACGGAATTTGATCCATTTTTTTAAATCTGATGCAACTTTTTCCCATATCTAATTTTGCGGTGCAATGTTTTGGATATTCCTGAACAAACCAATTCAAGAGTTTTTGGTCTGCATACAAACCCATATGGTAAACCGCAATAAAAATTTTCTGGGAAGCAATATTCATAAATGGAAGCGGCAATTTTGGATTGCAATGATAACCATTCGGATAAATTGAATGCGGCACAACATAGTCAATCATGCCATAAGTTAAAGTTTCCTCAAATCCTTTCGGCAAGTTATTGCGAATTGCTTTTCTCAATTTGCCCATCGCTTGCTTCCTGTCTTCGGGTAATTTATCTATGTATTCATCGGGAGAATTGGCTGCTGTTTTCAAATCTTCATTTTTAAAAGGCAATAATTTTACGGCTAATTTAACAAAGTTTTTTTAAGCCTCTATTTGTTTTTAACTGCGCTAGGGATTGAGCGGCGTGTTTGAGCTCTCCCGTTTTTTAACGGGAAGCGAGTAGCGAAAGCCCGCCCCCCGCCAGTTGGCGGGGGGAGCGCCCACCAAAATGGCAGGCAGGCCCAAATATTTTAAGCTGTTATTGCCAAAATTAATTCTCACTTTTATTGCGTACTTTTGCAAAAATTTGAAATATGAATTATTTATCCGTTGAAAATATATCGAAATCTTTTGGTGAAGTGGCGCTTTTTAGCAATGTTTCATTCGGCATAAATAAAGACCAAAAAATTGCTTTTATCGCCAAAAACGGCACCGGAAAAACCACAATTTTGAACATTATTGCGGGATTGGCGAGTTCGGATACCGGACAAGTGGTGTCGCGCAAGGGCATAAAAATCGAATATTTATCGCAGGAAGACAATTTGGACGACAATTTAACGGTGGAGGAAACCATTTTTAATTCGGATAACGAGACGTTAAAAGTGATTGAAGAATATGAAAAAGCGCTGCACAATCCGAATGATGAGAAGGCTTATCAAGTGGCTTTTGAAAAAATGGAAAGGCTTAACGCCTGGGATTTTGAAACCCAATACAAGCAAATTTTATCGAAATTAAAATTAGACGATTTAACGCAAAAAGTGAGTTCCCTTTCGGGCGGACAGCGTAAAAGATTGTCGTTGGCGGTGATTTTAATTCACAAATCGGACCTGTTGATTTTGGATGAACCCACCAACCATTTGGATTTAGAAATGATTGAATGGCTTGAAAATTATTTTCAAAAAGAGAAAATTACCCTTCTGATGGTGACGCACGACCGGTATTTTTTAGAGCGTGTTTGCAATGAAATTATAGAATTGGACCAGGGAAATTTATATACCTACAAGGGAAATTACTCCTACTTTTTAGAGAAAAAAGAGGAGCGAATCGCCATAGAGCAAGCAAGTGTGGACAAAGCCAAAAACCTGTTTGTTAAAGAGTTGGAGTGGATGCGCCGGCAGCCAAAAGCGCGTACCACAAAATCAAAATCGCGGATCGACGATTTTTTCGTCATCAAAGAGGAAGCCCATAAACGACGAGACAACCATAAAGTGCAGCTTGAAATTGATATGGAGCGTTTGGGTTCGAAAATTGCGGAATTTCACCACATTTCAAAATCTTTTGGGGATTTGAAAATTCTGGACAGGTTTGATTATGTTTTTCAAAGAAACGAACGCATTGGAATTATCGGTAAAAACGGCACTGGAAAATCGTCATTCATAAAAATGCTCCTCGGAGAAATCCCTGTGGATTCGGGCAAAGTAGTGATTGGTGAAACCATAAAATTCGGTCATTACTCACAAGACGGAATTGTCATAAAACCGAGCCAAAAAGTGATTGAAGCGATCAAGGAATTTGGGGAATACATTCCGTTGACCAAAGGACGGAAAATTTCGGCCGCGCAACTGCTGGAACGTTTTATGTTCAGCCGGTCAAGGCAATACGATTTTGTGGAGAAATTAAGCGGCGGTGAACGAAAACGCTTGTATTTGTGCACGGTTTTAATCCAAAATCCGAACTTTTTAATCTTGGATGAGCCCACAAACGATTTGGATATTGTGACCTTGAACGTGCTGGAAGAATTTTTGCTCGATTTCCCCGGCTGTTTGATTGTGGTTTCCCACGACCGGTATTTTATGGATAAAATTGTGGACCATCTTTTTGTTTTTAAAGGCGACGGCGTTATTGAGGATTTCCCCGGAAATTACACCGATTATAAAGTGTACGAAGATTCAAAACCTGCGGAAGAAAATACGGCCCCAAAAAATACGGATTCCAAAACCAAAACAACCAATAAAACAGACAATAAAGCAAAATTATCGTTTAAAGAAAAAAAGGAATTCGACAATATTGAAGGTGAAATTGAAGCGTTGACAATCCAAAAAAGCGCCATTGAAACCCAGTTTTTGGACACGACACTTTCTGGGGAAGAAATAAATGAGTTGTCCATAAAACTGCAAAAAATTAACCAAAAAATCGATCAAAAAGAAGGGCGTTGGTTTGAGCTTTCTTCGATGTTGGAATAGCCCCCTAACCCCCAAAGGGGGAATTGTTGATTAAAGAATAGTAATTCTGCATATTTATTTTACATTAAGCAATAGGCAATATGCCGATTAGAAGGAATAGAATAGAAAATAGATACGTAAAAGTTCTAAGAAACCAAAATATTATTTAAACCCGTTTCAAACTCCCTTTCCTTAGGAAAGGGCTGGGGATAGGATTTAACCAACTTACACATGCACAATGTTCAGTTCATCAATTAGTGGTTCATTGTTGAATCGCAAGAGCAATTGGGCAACGGCGATGGTATCTTTTTCGCAATAAATCGCAATGCGCGCCACGTCTTTTTCTTTGTAATAAACGCCGCAAACTTCACTGCCGCTAATGTCGTCTTTGGGCGAGGGAATGTTTAAGATTATCGTGAGTAATTTTAAGGAAGTGTAATGTTTGTAATCGCCAAATTTCCACATTTCTAAGGTATCCAGATGTGCAATTTCCCAAGGCTTTTTCCCGAAAAGATTCAACTTACCGGGTAAAGCTATTTGGTTGATAATCATTCTGCGGGCGATATAGGGAAAATCGAATTCCTTTCCGTTGTGGGCACATAAAACGTGCTCGGGTTTGTTAAAATGGCTTTCCAGCAACTTTTTAAATCCGTTCAAAATAACCACTTCATCATCACCATAAAATGAGGTTACACGAAATGCCCTGTTTTTGGAATTGAAATTGACAAAATAGCCGACGGAGATGCAAACGATTTTTCCAAATTCAGCCCAAATTCCGGCACGCTCGTAAAAATCCTCGGAAGTCACTTCTTCTTTACGCTGGTACGCCGTTTTCTGGGAAAAAAGTTCTTGCTTTTCTTCAGACAATTCAGAAAAATTTTCAACCTCAGGAACAGTTTCAATATCCAAAAACAGGATATTTTCAAAATTTATCGCTGTGCTCATAACTTTTTTAAAGATAAATGTACTAATTAAATCGTATCAATAAGTGCTTTAAGTACTTAAAATTAAAAAGTGCCTGAATAGAAAAGTGCCTAAATAGAAAAGTGCCTAGAGTACTTAAAGTGCGCTAAAGTGCCTAAAGTACTTGGAGTGAAGTAATAAACAAAACAACTCTAGGTACTCCAAACTCTAGGCACTTTAGGCACTAAAAAGAATAAAAACAACTCTAGGCACTCCAAACTCTAGGCACTTTAGGCACTAAAAAGAATAAAAACAACTCTAGGCACTTTAGCACTCCCTTTATAATATTAAGCAATTGTAAGGTTTAGGTTATCTTAATGTTATCATTTTAAATACCAGCCATCTTTTGCATTGTGAAAAAAAATTATGACTACTTTTGAATGCTTTTACGATTTAAATAGCGCCAAGCATGAAAAATTCAGAGATTAAAATACTGTTGGTTGATGATGAACCGGATATTTTGGAAATTGTTGGTTACAACCTGAAAAATGAAGGTTATAAAATTTACACCGCCAAAAATGGCCTTGAAGCCGTTGAAAGTGCAAAAAAACATGAGCCACATTTAATTATTTTAGACATTATGATGCCTGAAATGGACGGTATTGAAGCCTGTGAAAAAATTAGGGCAATAAAAGGTTTGGAAAATGTGTTGATTACTTTTTTTACGGCGCGCAGTGAAGATTATTCGCAAATGGCAGGTTTTGATGTTGGCGCAGATGATTATATTACCAAACCCATAAAACCCAAAGTGCTCATCAGCAAAATAAAAGCGCTATTGCGCAGGGTTGATGATGTTGTAAGTTCCGATTCAGAAAAAGTAAAAATAGGCGAATTTATTATTGACCGGGAAGAATATGTGATTGTTAAAAATGGTGAAAAATTATCGCTTCCAAGAAAAGAATTTGAATTGTTTGCCTTATTGGCCTCAAAACCGGGAAAAGTGTTTAAACGCGATGATATTTTGAACCAGGTTTGGGGAAATGAAGTGGTTGTGGGCGGAAGAACCATTGATGTTCACATCAGAAAATTACGCGAAAAATTGGGCGATGAAAATTTTAGAACCATCAAAGGTGTTGGGTATAAATTTGTGATTGATGAAGATTAAAAAAACATATTATTTTGCTTTTTGGACATCGGTTTACATCACCATTTTTACGGCGATCTCATTTATTTTATTGGCATATTTTTTTTTAGGCCTAGCCCTAAATCTTAGTTTTATCCTGATTTATCTCGCAGTTGTTTTTACCGCCACCTTTTTGGTTACCCAATTCCGTTTGGAAAGATTTATTTACCAGCGCATCAAAAAAATTTACGACAGTGTTTCCATTTTAGACACCTCCGATTTTAATAAAACACCGATTACCACTGATATTGACACCCTGTCAAGAGATGTGCAAACATTCGCCAAAAACAAACAACTTCAA
>DAIQBF010000100.1:0-10354 GCA_036781305.1 Lutibacter sp. | reverse complement strand
TTTATTTTTTTGTTGGTACAGCTGCTGTTCGCCATTAATGATTTTTTTTTGTATCAAAATATGTGAGGCTCGTTTCATCTGTTTAAACTTTATTTTTTAGCGGTAACAGATGCTGTTCGCCATTAATCATTCCTTTGTGAATCAAAATTTGTGAAGCTCGTTTCATTACAGGTAAATTACTTTTATAACTTTTTCCATATTCGATTTCACTAAAAAACTTGCTTTAGAAAAATTAGGGCGATTAGACAACCCGATGGATTCATAATTTGAAAATCCAACCCCTTCATTTGGTATTGGCAAAAGAAATTTCTTGTCTATTTTGCCATTTTTATTTTCATCATGTAAAATGTTTACGGCATAGCTCCCTTCAGGTAAATTTTTAAAGGTAAAAGTGGCAGTGCCGTTTTTATCAATTTGCGAAACTCCTTTTTTAAAATATTTCTCATATTTTTCATCGGGAATGGAGCCTTCTTTATTGTATAATGCGAATAATACCTCTCCTTTAGAATTTCGAAATCCTTCCGATTTTACCGTTAGGGAATAGGTTTCTTCAAGGGTTGATTCACCAAGAGATAGCATTACAAAAGTTAGTAATAACAGGGCTATTTTTTTAATTATGTTTTTCATTTTTTAAATTTTTGGATTTGGTTTCGCTAAACCACCATCTTGGTTTATATTGTTTTCTCACCAAACCAAATTTTTTAACAGAATAGGTTTCAATATGTGCCATTAAATCTTCAACGGAATCTGTCACAAACAGTAATTTCATGTCCTCTTCACTTATGCTTTCATTTTTTGCCATTATTTGAATATGAAGACATAATTCTTTGTGATATTCTGAATCAAAAATTACGACAGGGAAGTCTTTAATTACTTTGGTCTGTATTAGGGTGAGCGCTTCAAATAACTCATCTAAAGTTCCTATGCCTCCGGGCATAACCACAAAAGCATACGAATATTTAATTAAAAGAACTTTCCGCACAAAAAAATAGGGAATGTTAATCCATTTGTGGAGATAAGGGTTAGGTTTTTGTTCAAAAGGCAGCATAATATTACAGCCTACGGAATATCCCCCGGCTTCATAGGCGCCTTTGTTCGCGGCTTCCATAATTCCCGGTCCGCCTCCCGTCATTACGGTAAAACCGAGTTTTGCCAACGCCGCACCTATTTTTTCGGCATTTTTATAATGTGCTGAATCATTTGTGAAACGGGCCGAACCAAAAACAGTGACACAAGGGCCAATAAAGTGCATTTTACGAAAAGCGACGATAAAATCGTATTGCACTTTAAATGTAAATAGCAATTCCTTAAACCTGGATAAAGGCCCTCTAACAAATAAGGATTCATCTCTAGACAGTACATATTTCTTTTTGGTTTCCATAACATACTCTTTTAAACATTAATTGGTTTTCTTATAACTCCATACCGCCAATCCATTCATGATAACTGCATAAATAATTGTTTTTACTAGCAGGGGTATAATATCTATAAAGCTTGATCCTTTAAGCATCACCATTCTCATGATTTCCACAAAGTATTTTATGGGATTAAATTCTGTTAATATTTGCGCCCAATAAGGCATACTTTCAATAGGCGTAAAAAGCCCGCTCATCAAAATAAAAATGACGATAAAAAACCAGGCAATAAACATCGCTTGCTGTTGCGTGTCGGTAAAATTGGAGATAAATAATCCCATACCCAAAATAACCAGAAGATAAATAGCCGTATAAAAATAAATCAACCAAAGACTTCCAATCATAGGCGTGTTAAAAACAACCTTTGCTATAATAAGCCCAACGGTTAATAAAACAAATCCTATAATCCAAAAAGGGAATAGTTTACCGATGATAAACTGGTGTTTCTTTATCGGCGTTACATTCATTTGCTCCAAAGTGCCAATTTCTTTTTCGCGAACAATATTCATCCCTGATAAAAACAAGGTAATCATAGTGACCAGCAAAACCAATATGCCAGGAACCATAAATGTTTTATAGTCTAATGTTATATTGAACCAAGACAAAGGAATAGACTCAATATGTTTAGGTGTGTTTATGGCATCTGATGGAGGCAATAATAATACTTTGGTATTTTTGTCAAAGGCCTGAACAATCTGGTTGATGTATAAGCTTTGCACTCCCGCCGCAGCGCCATCAATTGCATTAATTGTTATCGAAAGGTCCGTGTCCTTTTGATTTGATAAATCGCGTTCTAAATAGCGTGGAATTTCTAAAATAACATCTACTTCACCTTTAGCCATGGCAGCATTTGCCTCCTTAATCGAAGGAAAATCAGTAATTATATGAAAGTAGGTGGAAGCGTCAAATTTTTCTATTAACGCCCTTGATAGGGAAGTTTTGTCATGATCTATATAAGAGAATTTTATATTTTTGATTTCAAATGTCGCCGCATTGGATAAAATCAATAACTGCAACAAAGGCAAAATAAAGATAATGGGAAGCATTCCTTTATTTCTAAAAATTTGCCTGAATTCTTTTTGAATGATGTATAGAATTGTGTTCATTTTTTATTCTTTAGTATCTGGTATCAAGAAACTTTATATTTTTAATCCCAATTTTTAATTTTCTTTGAAAAACTTTAAACATTCACCTTTTACCCTTTTCAATTATAAATTCCCCCTTCGGGGGTTAGGGGGCTTATTCCAACCTAATTTTATATTTTTTAATGCTTACAGCTATAAAAAACAGTGTCATCCCAACTAGAATTAATGTTTCTTTCCAAATAAAACTGAATCCAACCCCTTTAAGCATAATTGCTTTTAAAATAATGATAAACCATTTTGCAGGTATGATATGGCTAATGAATTGTAATGGCAAAGGCATACTGGCAATAGGGAAAATGAATCCCGACAATAAAATAACCGGAAGCATCAAGCCCATTAAAGATATCATCATAGCGGTTTGTTGGGTGGAGGATATGGTAGAAATTAAGATTCCTAACGACAAGGCATTTATAATGAATAGCACACTTTCAAATCCAAGCAAGAACAAGCTTCCCTCAACCGGCATTTTAAATATGAAAATACTCAGCAAAACAATGACCACTGCATTTATTACCGATAAGAATATGTAAGGAAATACTTTTCCCAGAATTACCTGAAATGGTTTTATGGGGGATACCAACAATATTTCCATAGTGCCCATTTCTTTTTCACGCGTTATGGATATTGAAGTCATCATGGCTGAAACCAACATTAAAATAACCGTCATAACTCCCGGAACAAATGTAAAAACACTTTTCAATTCAGGATTGTAAACTAGGCGAGTTTCAGAATTTATTTGAAAGGAAACCTTTATTTGCTTATTAATTTCCTGCTGGTAATTTTGCAAGATCGAATTAAGATAATTGTTAATGGTGTTTGCCGTATTTGGGTCTGTTGCATCTGTGATTATTTGAACATAAGTCTTGTTTTCTTTTGTTAGTTTCTCACTAAAATCCCTATCAAAAACCAACACGGCTTTTATTTTTCCCTTTTTGAAAATCGATTCAATTTCGGCATCATTTGTAATCATTTGATTGTTGGTAAAATATTTTGAGGCCGAGATTTTATTGATGATTTCTTGCGTGGTTGCATCTTTGGATTTGTCGAAAAAGGCAACATCAACATTGTTAATTTCATTGGTAATGGCAAATCCAAAGAGCATTACCTGCGCAATGGGCATCCCAAAAAGGATGAACAATGAGCGCGTATCCCTAAAGATATGGTAAAATTCTTTTCTTATAAATCCTGCAAATCGTTTCATATAGTTATATTGTTATCATTTAGAGCGAAATGGAGGGTTATCCCACTTTAAAATATGGAATTGCCATATTTCACTATGTTACGTTCTCAATGATATTTCAATTATTATTTTATCCTTGTTTTTTACTCAATATTTCGCGCCAATTTTAAAAATACGTCATTCATAGAATTTACTTTAAACTGTTCCTTTAGTTTTTTTGGGGTATCCAAGGCTTCAATTTTGCCTTCGACCATAATTGAAACACGATCGCAATATTCGGCTTCATCCATATAATGGGTGGTCACAAAAACGGTAGTTCCGTTGTTGGACGCTTTATAGATCATTTCCCAAAACTGTCTTCTGGTAATGGGGTCAACACCCCCGGTTGGCTCGTCTAAAAACACAATTTTTGGTTCGTGCAATAAAGCGACAGAAAAGGATATTTTCTGTTTCCACCCCAAAGGCAAAGAGCCAACCAGCTCATTAACAATATCTTGCAAACCTAATTCTTCCACCAGCAGTTGTCTTTTTTCTTCGATTTTCTTGCGGGACAAACCGTAAATTCCTCCAAAAAACGTGATATTCTCTTTCACAGTTAAATCGTCATACAAGGCAAATTTCTGGCTCATATAACCAATGTTTTTCTTAATATCCTCAGAATTCGTAAAAACGTCAAAATCGGCTACTTTTGCATTTCCTGAAGTAGGCTTTGAAATACCGATAAGCATCTTCATGGCAGTAGTTTTACCGGCGCCATTGGCACCGAGAAAACCGAATATTTCACCTTTTTTCACTTCAAAAGTAATGGCGTTTACAGCTGTGAAATCGCCAAATTTTTTAGTTAAATTCTCAACTTGTATTACATTAGTGTCTATCATCGTTTTAATTTATGCCAAACAGGTTTTGAAACTTGTTTGGAGGTTACATTTATTTTGCCAACTCCATAAAGGTGTCTTCAATCGTAGTTTCTGTTGGCTGAATAATAATGTCATTTAATCCTTTGTCTTTTAAAAACAGGGTGAGCTCTTCAATGTCAATGGCATTTCTTTTGTCGGTATAATGCACAAATTCACCAAAAGGATAAACGCTATAACTATGTTTGTACGCTTTTAAAGCCAGCAGCAGTTTATAAATATTGTCTGCTTTTATGTCATAGATTGTTGTCGGAAAATGCTTTACAATTTCTTTAGGGTCATCTATCTGTAATATTTTGCCATCCTGAATTAAAGCTATTCGGTCGCACAATGCGGCTTCGTCCATATAGGGTGTAGAAACTAATATGGTAATGCCCTTTTTTTGTAGGCGTTTGAGCATTTCCCAAAATTCCTTTCTTGAAACCGGGTCAACCCCAGTGGTTGGTTCATCTAAAAACAGCACTTTGGGTTTGTGGATTAAGGCGCAGGATAAAGCCAATTTTTGTTTCATTCCTCCTGATAATTGTCCGGCCCTACGTTTTTTAAAAGGCTCAATTTGAATGTAAATATCCCTGATTAAATCGTAGTTTTCTTCGATGGTTGTTCCAAAAATAGTCGCAAAAAAAGTTAGATTTTCTTCTACCGTTAAATCTTGGTATAAGGAGAATCGTCCGGGCATATAGCCTACATTATTTCTTATTTCTTTATAGTCTTCTATCACGTCAAAGCCGGCAACTGTTGCGGTTCCTTTGTCGGCAAACAACAAAGTGGTAAGTATTCTAAAAATGGTGGTTTTCCCGGCACCGTCGGGGCCAATTAACCCAAACAGTTCTCCATCTTTTACTTCAAAAGAAACATCGTTTACCGCATTAACTTCTTTGAATGATTTGCTGATATTTTTTACGGAAATACTCATTTTTAGAATTTTATATTATTTGAAATAGGCTGAATATTCCGACAAATGTTTGGCCAGGTTTTCCAAAGCGGATTTACGTTTTGCCAAATCTTCAGCCGCCAAATCCTTAAATAAGGGTTTCATAGGCAAAAGATAATTGTGCAATTGGTCGTGCGCTTCACCGGTCATGGTGCATTTGGAAATGATGGTTCCAAATTCCGCTTCCAATTTTGATTTAAGTTCAGGATATGCTTCCATATTCTCCCTATCGGTAAAATTGGCAATTAAATGCGTCATTTTTTGGACTCCCTCTGTAGTTTCAGCATTCGCCATCCACAAATCCCCGTTATTTAATTTTAATGCACCTTCACTTTCATGAGATCCTTCAACGGTTTGGACAGGTTCAGCCGTTTGCTGTTTTTTATTTTGATTGCAAGAAACAACTAAAATGGTTGTTAAAAAGACTACTGATAAAATGCTTGTTTTTTTCATTTTGTTATATTTAAGGTTTTTTGTTAAATTTTTTAAGGGCTAACAGATAAATTAAAATCCAAACACTGATTCTGAAACTCATCGCTTTTAAGCTCTCCGAAGCCACGGTTTCACTAAAAAAGTAAAGATAAAATGCCAAAAAAGAATGCGTGGCAAGCACAAATACAATTGCTTTTTTTGCAAGTGACTTGTTTTTCCAAATCAAGTAAGCCACCACAATTGAAATGGCGCCAAATATTACATTGTAAATAACCAAGCCGTTGAGAACTGTATAATCTTTCACGTCAATTCCCAATAGTACCTTTGAGCCGGCAACAACTGAAATTCCACCAATAAGTAAGGCAAGTATTGCAGCTATTCCCATCCTAAATCCTTCCCAAAGGGAAGGACTTTTTTTAATATATTTATTAAAATTTGTTAAAGTCATTTCAATTAGGTTTAATATTTTTTTGAAAAATTATCGATTATTCCCCCTTTCCTTCGGAAAGGGCTGGGGATAGGATCCACATCTCAGCAGGCATTCCTATTTTTAAGCTCCCGTCGTTTACCACATCAATTTTTACCGCATACACCAAATTGACGCGTTCTTCTTTGGTTTGAATAATTTTAGGTGTAAATTCTGCGACAGATGCTATCCAAGTAATCTTTCCTTTATAGGATTTCATGTCCTTTTTGTCATCAATTTTTACGGTAACCTCTTGCCCTATTTTAATGCTCGCCAGTTGTGATTCACTCACGTAAACCCTTAATTGCATAGTACTTAAATCGGCAATTTTGTATAGGGGTTTTCCAAAGGAAGTAATTTCATTAGGTTCTGCATAATCTGTTAAAACAGTTCCGTTTATTGGGTTTATAATATAGCTTTTTTGGATTAAATCTTCAACTTGCCTCAACTGTACATCAATGCTTTTAATTTCATCAATAATAGGCGAATTCTGGCTTTCAACGCTTTTAATTTGTTTTTGGATTACATTAATTTCCCCATTAATGGCATCCAATTGTTTTTGGGTTCCAGCATTTTCCCTAATTAAATTTTCAGTTCTGTTTTTCTCGATTACGGCGGTTTTTAATTGGGCGTTCAGCACATTTATTTGAGACAGCACACTGTTAGAATTTGAATAAATAATGGTCTTGGACGCCAGCAGCTGATCTCTTTTTAAGCTCAACGGAATGGTGTCTATAAATCCCACATAAGCGCCTTTTTCTAAATTCTGTCCTTCTTCAACAGTAAAGTGAACTAATTTTCCGCTGTTTTCTGCGGAAATCGTTATTTCCGTGGTTTCAAAATTTCCGTAGCCATCGGCTTTTTCGTTGTTTTTGCAGGCAACAAACAGGTTTCCGAAAATGAGCAAACCGATTATAATTTTAGTGATTTTCATTTGAGTTGATTTAAATTTTATATATATATATTTTTAGATTTTAGATTTTCGGCTTTAAACTTTTGGCTTAAAAACCTTTCGTTGTTTTATAATTTGCTTTTGCAAACTGAAGTTGTGTGCGATGCATGCTTAAGTTATTTTCTGCTTCGTATAAATTGGTTAATTCCGTAACATAGGCCGAGGAGGTGATAACGCCGTTTTTTAATTGCGAACTCGAAGTTTCCAAAATTTTCTGTCTCAGGCTTATAATATCCTTGTCTGATGCTATTATTTCTGAAATTTTGCTTATATCCGATTGGTGTTTTGTTAATTCGATAGACGTGTTAAGCTCAAAAACCTCTTGCTCATTGTCTATAATTTCTTTATTCACCTGCAATGATTTTCTTTGTTTTTTGGTTGAATTCCAATCGAACACCTTCCAATTTAGTTTTAAGCCGGCGATATAATAAGTTTGAAAAGAATTGTCGAGCATATTCAATCCTGGGTTGCCATATCCGCCAGTTGCAAACCCTGAAAGTTTTGGGTTATTTTTTTTCGCTATCAACTGTTCTGAGGCTTCAATTTGATTTTTTTGCAATTGAAACAAATCCAATTCGGGACGACTGATTTCAGTTTCTAGGCTAATCGAAATTTCCGGATTGTCCAGAATAATATTTGTTGAAATATTTTCTCCTATCAACTGGGAAAGGGATTTAATATCGCTAATTTTATCTTTATCCAATTCGATAAATTGCTGTTCTATTTTAAGTAATTCTGCCTCTAAAACGCTATCTGAATTTGGAAGCAACGTCCCGAATTTCACGCCGGCTTTTACCTCTTTTAACGTGGTTTCCAATTCTTTTTTCTTAGCAACCAACAATGCTCTTTTTTCCTGCAAAAACAAGATTGAAAAATAGAGATTGTTTACTTGTTCTTTTAGTTGGTATAAATTTACTTCAACTTGTTTTTGCCCTGCCTTTAAAGAAGCAGATTTTTCTTCAAGGGCGGCATTTGTCAATCCGCCATCATAAATTAATTGATTTACGTTAACAGTTGCTTGGTATTGGTCATTGTTAGGCGGGGTAATTGTTGCATCAGGCGAATTAAACGGCAATTCTATGACATCAGATTGGTAAGTGGCCTGTGATGCAAAATCAATTTGTGGCAATTTATTGGTTTTGATGATTTCTTTATCAAAAGCATTTTGTTTTGCCAATAAATTATTTTGCTTTGCTAGCGGATAGTTTTTGTTGACTAATGTGTAACACTCCTCTAAACTCAGTTTTTCTTGAGAAAAAACGCTGAATGTTAAAAATAGGATTAGTAGTGTTGTTATTTTTTTCATCTGTTTAAATTTTATTTTTTTGTTGGTACAGCTGCAGCCTGCCTGCCGGTAGGCAGGTTCGCCATTAATCATTCTGCTGTGTATCAAAATTTGTTATGCTCGTTTCATTTGGATTTTAATTTCTATGAATAATTTAGTTTTTGCGCATTATGGCTTAAATTTTTATGGCATTTATGATAAAATCTGCGATTTCCGTTTTTCGGTCTTCCATTAACTGTTTATAAGTATCGTCATTAACATCTACAAATCCTTTTAATAAAGGAGCGCCAATAAAAGGGAATATATTTAAAGATATAATGTTAATGAAAAGTTGTTCCGCTTTAATTGGTCTGATAACTCCTTCTTCAACTTTTTCATTCACTTGTTGTTTAAATTTTAAAATATTAGGAAAATTCCTTTCAGCAACTAATTTTTTTACGAAATCTGGATTTCTGTTCAATTCCTGAATGATAAAGTTTGGGAGGTAAGGATGTTTGAGCACGAAAGCGGTGTAATTACTGCTGAAGTTTCTTATTTTTTCAAAAATAGAAGTATCGGCATTGATGATCTCATTTAACTGGGGCGCCAACAAAGAAAATGCACTTTTAAAAACGGCCTCAAAAAGCAACTGTTTGCTTCTGTAATAATAATGCAGCATTGATTTGTTGATGCCTGCTTCATCGGCAATTTCCTGCATTCTAGCAGCCGCCATGCCTTTTCTCTCAAAAATTCCTTTTGCGGCATCTAAAATTATTGATTCTGTATTGTTGCTCTCTGTTGTTTCCATAAATTAACTATTTAGTCTAACCAAATGGTTGACAAACATAATAACTTTTTTTTAATTGACAAAATAAATATTGCCTTTATGAATATTTTAACATTTCGTTAATCAATAATTAATAAAGCAATTGATGGTTAAAAACAACAAAAAATCAATGTAAAAAGGATTAGGGGTGCTTGCGTTAAAACCTGATAATCAGCACTTTTATAATATATTTAAAATTACAATAAACTACACGATTAATCAGACTAAAGCAGTAGAATTCATAAAAATATACGCGCGAGGCTTGTGTGGAAAGAGCTTGTCGCCAGCGACCTAAGAGGTACTTTTAGAGGCGTCGGATAGGCTGAGCAATTTATAGTATCCCCGACTGTGATGGGATAATGGATTTGTTTAATAAAAATCAGGGAGTAAGCGACCAAGAAACAATAAACCTAATGAGTTGCTCTTGCGAGCGTTTGCAATATGTGATAATCCGTTGTGTAATTTGAAGTTATTTGGTTGGCTGGTGAACTAAAAATATTGGTTTATTGAATTGGAATAAGTGCTTGCAGCGGTTATTTCATATGCAAAATGGCACTTTCAAAAACTGTGACACCCTTTTTTGGCCTGAAGCGAGCAGCATAAATAAATAAAACCCTTACCTTAAAAATCGAAAACACATACGATTTTGCATCTGGTTTGTCAATGAAAAAGAAATATTCGAACCCCGAAAGGCAACTGAAAAGTTTGGTCAATTCCTACAATATGCTTTCTGAACTGCTGAAAATAAATCTCCAACTCAGAAGGTAACCTTTTAGAAAATACGACATTCTGAACAGGTTTTTCTTTAAAAAAAAGTTTAAGAAAA
>DAIQBF010000099.1:0-10380 GCA_036781305.1 Lutibacter sp. | reverse complement strand
GTTCGGTTTTGATGATTTCCTGAAACAGATTCAGCAAATCAAAAAAATGGGAAATATGAAAGATTTAATGGGAATGATCCCTGGTGCCGGAAAAATGATGAAAGATATTGATATGGATGATGATGCCTTTAAAGGTATTGAAGCCATCATTCACTCTATGACACCGACAGAAAGAAGCGAACCTACCATTATTAACGCCACTCGAAAAAAACGGATTGCAAAGGGATCTGGAACAACCATCCAAGAAGTAAATCAATTGTTGAAACAATTTACCCAAATGAGCAAAATGATGAAAATGATGCAAGGCGGTGGCGGTAAACAAATGATGCAGATGATGAAAGGAATGGGGAAATAAGTTGGCAATGTTCAGTTGCAGTATTCAGTCGCAGTTGGCAGTATTATTAATTGAATAAATTATTAAATATGAGTTTCAAAAAGTTACTTGCCTACCAAAAAGCATTTGAACTTTCCATGGAGATCTTTGAACTCTCAAAATCATTTCCTAAAGAAGAAACTTATTCTTTGACAGATCAAATTAGAAGATCATCAAGAGCTATTTGTGCCAATATGGCTGAAGCTTATCGAAAAAGAGAATACCAAAAACATTTCATCAGTAAATTGACTGATGCCGATAGTGAAAATTCGGAAACGCAAGTTTGGATTGATTTCAGTAATTCGTGCAACTATATCAATAAAGTACAACAACAAAATTTAACCACCAAAAGTATTGAAGTTGGAAAATTAATTAATTTTATGATAATCAATCCTGAAAAGTTTGGAGTAAAAGAACTGTGATACTTTTCAGTCAACGGTAGCAATAATCTGTTATTCAGTAATGATTTTTACCTAAACAATATAAAATTTAATAATAAAAAGTATAGAAGTTGAAAAATTTTGTAATAAAAAAAACTGTAAACTGATACCGAATACTGCGAACTAATATAAGAACTGAATACTGTAAACTAAGAAGAAATGATTTTACTCGACGGAAAAAAAACATCGAATGATTTAAAAATTGAAATTGCCGAATCGGTGAAACAATTAAAAGCACGAGGAAAAAAAACTCCGCATTTGGCAGCAATCTTGGTTGGAACGGACGGCGCAAGCATGACGTATGTTAGCGGCAAAGTAAAAGCCTGTCATTTGGTGGGGTTTAATTCAACCTTAATTGAACTTCCAAATGATACCAGTGAAGCAACCTTATTGCGCGAAATTGAAAAATTAAACAACGATAACGACATCGACGGATTTATCGTTCAATTGCCATTGCCAAAACATATCAATGAACAAAAAGTGCTCAATGCCGTAAATCCCGATAAAGATGTGGATGGATTTCACCCAACGAATGTGGGAAGAATGGCTTTGGATATGCCATGTTTTTTGCCTGCAACACCTTTCGGAATTTTAGAATTGTTGGAACGTTATCACGTTGAAACTTCAGGTAAACACGTGGTGATTATTGGAAGAAGCCACATTGTGGGCCGACCAATGAGTATTTTAATGAGTCAGAAACGCAAAGCTGGCGATGCCACCGTGACCATTGCGCACAGCCGTACCAAGAATTTAAAAGAATTTACCTTACAGGCCGATATTATTGTTGCGGCACTTGGCATTCCTGAGTTCTTAACAGGCGATATGGTAAAAGATGGCGTAACCATTATTGATGTGGGCATTACAAGGGTTAAAGACGCTACCAAAAAAAGTGGTTACCGTTTGGCAGGTGATGTACATTTTGAAAGCGTGAGCAAAAAAGCTTCTTTTATTACGCCAGTTCCTGGCGGCGTTGGCCCAATGACCATTGCGATGCTGATGAAAAACACTTTATTGGCCTGTGAAAGAAAGTAAAACAATTTCGCTGTTTAACCGCTAATTTCGCAAAGGTTTACGCTAAGCTCGCAAAGGATTTGTCAAAATAACTATGTTTAATCATTGTTGATTTTTTATCTATTGCGACCTTCACGATTTTATCTTTGCGGCATTTGCGGTTAAAAAATCAGTCAGATTAAGGATTTTTCAATTTAGGCATTTTAGGCACGCCAAACTTTAGGCACTCCAAATTCTAGGACTTCAAACTCTAGGCACTCCAAACTCTAGGCACTAATTAAAAATCGTATCAATCCCCTTCCCTATTTACCAAGGCAACAGAAAAAGCAGGTGTACAAACCGACAAATATTCACATTCTGCGTCAAACGGATTTGAATATTGAACCCGCACGCCTTTATTTATTTTAATGGATTGCCCCGCTTCCAACACAATAAGTTCCCCTTCAATATTAAATTGTTTTTTACCTTTTATAATATAGGTATATTCTTCAAAATCTGGTGTTTGAAATGGCTCGCTCCAGGCTGGCGGCGCTATCATGTGCGCCAAACTTAATTCTCCTTGCTGGGTGGTATGCCCAAAATGTTCTTCTATTAATTTGCCATCGGTAGTCGGAATTACAAATGGTGACTTTTGTATGCTGTATTTTTTCATGTGTTTAAACTTTATTTCATCCAAATTTAAAGATTATTTAGGAAACCATCCTGTATTTTTATTTATCTCAGTTTCTTTTGAAAAAAACTTCATATTTACCTTCATTATAAATAAAAAACCTAAATTTAACTTACTTAACAAATTAATGTTGGGTTTATTAAAAAGAATTGTTGAAATTTAGTAAAAATAAAATAGCTATAGGCTATTGTTTGTCAGACCAAGCCAGCCAATATGGGTGGATTGGTTGTTTTTTCAGTAATTATATCAAGTTTAATAGCCCATTCTAAAAATTGAAAATCAATAAACAATCAATCAGTGGGGCAAAACATTGGTTATGGCAAATTAACCACAATTAAATTTTATTTGTATGGCAAAAAATAAAAGAATTGATGTTATAGGAACAGAGATAACAATTTTCAAAAAAGAGAATGATGATTATATCTCTCTAACCGATATTGCGCGACATAAAGATGCCAAGAATACTGATTCCATAATCTAAAATTGGCTTAGAAACAGAAATACAATTGAACTTCTCGGTTTTTGGGAAACTATGTACAATCCAAATTTTAAACCCCTCGAATTCGAGGGGTTTAGAAATCAAGCCGGACTAAATAGTTTTGTTATGACTCCTAAAAAATGGATTGAAAATACCAATGCTATTGGCATTGTTTCTAAATCAGGCAGATATGGCGAAACTTTTGCCTGCAAAGACATCGCATTTGAATTCGCTTCGTGGATTTCAATTGAATTTAAGCTCTATATAATCAAAGAATTTCAGCGGCTTAAAGAAGACGAGAACAACCGATTAAAACTTGATTGGAATTTGCAACGAACATTAGCCAAAGTAAACTACCATATTCATACGGATGCCATCAAAGAAAAATTGATTCCCAATGAATTATCAAAAGATCAGATAAGTTTCTTATATGCCAATGAGGCTGATATGCTTAACATGGCTTTGTTTGGAAAAACCGCAAAGCAATGGAGGGAAGAAAATATGAATGTTGAAGGAAATATAAGAGACCAATCTACCATAGAGCAATTGGTAGTGCTTTCAAATATGGAAAGTATTAATGCGATTTTAATCAATCAAGGCTTAGCACAGCAGGAAAGATTGAAACAACTCAACAAAATTGACTTTACCCAGATGAATTCACTTGTTGCCAATAAGCAAATAAAAAAATTGAAATAATCTTAAATAAAATAGTATAATTACCTCCAAAGTAAAAAAAATCCTAAATCTAACTTGCCTACAAATTAATGTTGGGTTTCTTAAAAAGAATTGTTGAAATTCTGTAACTTTAACTAAGATTTGACATTTTACAGATTAACCTATGAATTATGAGTGGTTTATAAACATTAGATGCCTATTATAAACAAACTTACCAGCATAACTTAAACTTATAAATCATTTTAATAATTAAATAACAAAATTATGATTGAACAGATTAAAACTTATAAGACCAATGTATTGGCTATTGAGGTGATTGATGGCTTTACTGAAACAGATGAAAAACTACTTCAAAAGTTTTTTATAGAGAAATTAGAAAAAGGTTTTAAAAAGGTTAATGTCCTTATTAAATTGGATGAAATGAAAATTTCCAAAAGCAGTACAAAAGCATTCTTTGAAGATACTGTATGGGCACTTAGAAATTTTAAAAAATTGGGTCACCTAGCAATTGTGGCACATTCAAATATCTTAAAAGCTTTAGTGCCAATTGATAATTTATTTTTTAGCAGATTAAGCAAGGGTAGCCAAGAGCGGTATTTTGATATCTCACAATTAGAAGAGGCTTTTGATTTTATTAATACCAATAATGAAGTTTTATAGATTTGTTAACTTATGAATTAGATTCAATTCAACAATGACTGATATTGCTGATTTACAAAATTAGGACTGGATACTTCTAAATATTTATGCGAAAGAAACAGCGCATTCTGTTTGTTGTAAATATTTGCTATTCTTTCAATGATTGCAACGGATTCAGCTTTTGGAATCTCCGTAAAATTTCCCAAGTCATTTTTTAGTTTAATGATATTGTAAATATTGGTATTTTCTATAAAAGAGGCAAAATTTTCATATTTAGAAAATGCTTTGCCAAGTTCATGGAGTTCCTCCGAAACGGCAGTAATTGAGTTAAAACTGTTGTTGCTTAATATAATAATGGTGATATCGTCGGTTTCATACCTTCTTAATGTATTGTGAAATCCATTCTATACCCCATTGTGATAAATCAAATCACTGTCGTTTTCCTGCTTAAGTCGAAAACCAAAACCATAGGGCACACTTTTGCCGCTGTTGGTTTTGCCGGGAAGAAATGCCTTTGCCAAAATAGTGTCATTTAAAACTGTGTTTTCAGTCAAAGATTGGTTCCATTTAAATAAATCATTTACAGTAGAATACACACCTTTATCACCAACAACGCCGTCATTAATGGTAAACGGAATAGATCGGTACGACCTTCCGTATCTCCTAAAACCTGATAATTCATCTTTTCCAGATTCCGCTTTCGGGTTATGAACGTAAGTATGCTGCATATTTAACGGCTTAAAAAATCGGCTGTCGAGAAAATCACCCAACCTTTGGTCGCTTATTTTTGAAACAATGGAAGCGAGGATAAAATAACCTGTATTGCTATAATCAAACCTGCTGCCAGGTTTAAAATAGGCCTGCATTTTTAATTTGTTCATAAGGTCTAACATTGCAGTATTATCTGGCGGTAATTCACTCTTCCAATTGTGTTCGGCCGCATACATATAGTTTGGAAGTCCGGATGTATGGTTTAACAATTGGCGAATTGTGATGCTTTTATAGGGAAAATTAGTCAAATATTTTACGGCAAAATCATCTAAATCCAATCTACCTTCCTGGTATAACAACAAAATTGCCGAGGCAGTAAACTGTTTGGAAAGGGAAGCGAGTTGATAAGTGTTCGTATTTTCAATGGATTCCTGACGTCTTGGGTCTTTATTTCCAACATGTTCTTCAAATAAAATTTCTCCGTTTCTCGCTACCAATATACTTCCATTAAATCCGTGAGCACTGCTTAACCGACTTACATAATTGTGCATTTCCTTTAACGGATACTTATAAGCCTCCTTTAATATAAAATCATCCAAATCAGTCTGGGGCCTGTATGAGCTAAAATCATTGGAAGTGGATGAAGCGCTTAATTTGTTAATAGGTTCGAATTGAGAATCTCTGGATGAGCTAATTGTTTCAACGACAAAAAACATTGATACAATTAACAATACGTAAATAAGGTAGGGTTTATTCATTTTTGGCTTCTTTCTCTTATTTTATTAGACCGAAAATATGACAAAACTACAATCATAAATTTCTAATTTTTAAACGCTCATTTTTGGCAATTATTGGGTTTAGGCAATCACTAAATAAAATAGCACTTTACAATTATACAAAAATATTTAATACAACTCAAAAAATTCATCAAAATAGCTTTTTATTGCTTAAATTTTCTTCGGATTGATTTTTAAATAAACTAGGTTCCGACTGATGCATATCATTTTACAATTAAAAATTAAGACCTAATTTTATTGTTATAATCCTAAATTGAAAGAAATGAGCATCATAAAAAGTTGCCATTAACTCAATCAAAAATATACGAATCGTAACAGTAAATAAATAATTACAGATGAAACTTACATTTTTTGGTGGCGCAGGAACCGTAACCGGTTCTAAAATTTTATTGGAAGTTAATTATAAAAAAATAATGATCGATTGCGGCTTGTTTCAGGGACTGAAGGAATTGCGCATAAAAAACTGGGAAACAATCCCAACAGAATTCAAAGAATTGGATTTGGTGATATTGACTCACGCCCATTTAGACCATACCGGCTATCTTCCTATTCTGATTAAAAACGGGTATTCAGGCAAAATTTATTGCACCAAGCCCACCAAAGATTTAACGGAAATTATTTTATTGGACAGCGCCAAAATACAGGAGGAAGATGCCCGAAGAGCCAATGAACACCACTATACAAAACACGATCCAGCCAAACCTTTATATGATATCGACGATGCAAAACTTACCATGACCCATTTTGAAACCTTCGATTTGGATACTTGGAATATTGTTGATGATTCCATAAAATTTAAATTTATCAATAGCGGCCATATTTTGGGCAGTGCTTTTATAGTATTGGACATTAATGGTAAAATAATTGTTTTCTCCGGAGATATTGGGAGAAAGGAGCCGCTTATTTTAAATCCATTTGACTATATTGAAAAAGCCGATTACCTTGTGGTTGAGTCAACCTACGGGAACAGAAACCATAAACACAGCTCAATTAATGAGGTGTTGTTGAAGTATATAAACCAAACCTACAATAAAGGTGGAATTCTAGTAATCCCTACATTTTCCGTAGAAAGGGCGCAAGAAATCATTTACTTGTTAAGCCTGTTGAAGCGCGAACAAAAACTGCCAAATATTCCAATATTTCTCGACAGCCCAATGGGCGTTAATGCCACGGAAGTTTATTTTAAATACAGAGGCATCCATAAATTATCGGACGAGGATATTAAAAGTATGCTGTCAACTGTCCATTTGATTACTGAAATAAACGCTTCTAAAATGATTGTCAATAATAAAGATCCTAAAATTGTGTTGGCCGGAAGCGGCATGATTACAGGAGGAAGGGTGTTGCATTATTTGGATAAACTAATTTCAGACGAGAAAAACAGCGTTTTAATTGTGGGCTATCAAGCTGAAGGAACCCGCGGAAGGGCCTTGCTTGCAGGTGATACCGAAATCAAATTTTTTGGGGAATATCACAAAGTAAAAGCAGAAATTTTTAAGATTAATGAATTTTCTGGCCATGCAGATCAAAGTGAAATGCTGGATTGGCTTAAACATTTTAAAGAACCGCCTACGCTTACTTTTATCAATCACGGAGAACCGCACCAAAGCCAGGCCTTTAAAACCAAAATTAAAACGGAATTAAATTGGAATTGTACGGTTGCAAAACTGAATAATGCGTATTATTTGGATTGAGATTAAAAAATTTACCAGACTGAAGACGGGAGTCAGTTATCGGGAGTCTGCTGGTTGAAAAAAGAATTTTTCTTTTAACAACAAAGAACGCAAAGATAATTCGCAAAGTGCTAAAGTGATTGTAGAATTGTTGATTTTGATTGAAGTTACAAGTTGCGTTAGGGATTGAAGCGGAAAGCCCGCAGTTGCGCATTTGGGCGCGGCGAGGACTTGCAGCGAAAAGCCCGACCCCCCGCCTTTTCGGCGGGGGGTAACGCCCAAAAAAATAATAAAGTTTTAATTAAACCAAATGGTAAAATATTTGATTTTTGCCAAATCGGGAATTTGATCTATAGCCACTTCTGCCCTGCTAAAACCGTTCATTCCCAATTCCTTTTTATCGATAGAAATTGTGGCATTTAATTCATCAATAAATAGTGTTGCAGAAGTTAAGGTAGTTTCAACCTTATTCACCTTATAATTTTCATTGATGTCTTTAGATTTAGATTGGAGCGAAATTCCTTTTGCGGTTTTATAATTATTGTCAAATATTTGGATGCTTTTGATTCCGGAAGACGGATCATTTAGGTTTGTGGGAACAATTTCCAGCAATAATTTTCCCTTTTTTGAGTAAATTAAATATTCGTCATTTTCGACTGAAAATATTTTTTTATCTATTTCCTTATCAGCATATAAAATAGCAACTATCGAGTCTTTTTTAAAAATTGAATTCAAATCCTTAATCGTTGTTGTTTTGGTTAACGGACCAACTCTTTCTTTTTCAATTAAAAATTGATCATTTTTTGTGGAGCATTGTAAGGACAAAAATAAAACTACTAATAAATAGGTGATTTTTTTAAGGAAAGACATAAACAAGTTATTGTTTTTACAATTTTATTATATACGCTCTATAACGTAAGAATTTGGAAATTATTTATTATTTTTTTTAATTTATATCACCCGTTTTAAAATTCCCAGCACACCCCTAATAAATGTAGCGCTTGTTACCACTTTTAAAATAGGGTTCATGCGCGTGGAAGTTCTTCCTTTTGATGTTTTGGTCTTTTTACTTTCTTCTGTTTTCCTGCGTTCAGTTTCCTCTATCTCGACTATTTTTTCAATTTTTTCAGATAGAATTTCATAGGCGCTTTCACGGTCTATGACCTCATTGTATTTGTGGTAAATACGTGAATTTCCTATCAATTGTTTCAATTCACTTTCGGTTAATATGTCCATTCTGCTCATTGGCGCGCGCATCATGGTGCAAGCCAAAGGAGTTGGAATTCCCTTTTCATTTAAAACGGAAACAAATGCTTCGCCTATTCCCATTTGCGTCAACACTTCATCAACATCATAATACTCGGAATCAGGGTAATTTTCTGCGGCCAATTTGATGGCTTTTCTATCTTTGGCGGTAAATGCGCGCAAAGCATGTTGTACTTTTAAACCCAATTGTCCCAAGACATCTTCTGGAACATCATTCGGATTTTGCGTTACGAAAAACAAACCGATGCCTTTAGAACGTATTAATTTTACGATATTTTCAATTTGGGAAAGCAGTGCTTTTGAAGCCTCAGAAAAAATCAAATGTGCTTCATCAATAAAAATAACCAATTCGGGACGGCCACTATCACCCTGTTCAGGGAAAGTCGCATACACTTCTGCCAATAATTGCAACATAAACGTTGAAAATAACTTTGGCTTGTCTTGGATATCCGTTAAACGCAAAATAGAAATGATTCCTTTTCCATTTTCATCTATTCTCACCAAATCCTGAACATCAAAAGAGCGTTCTCCAAAAAACAGATTCCCGCCTTGCTGCTCAATTTCCACAATTTTCCGCAAAATTGCGCCAGTACTTGCTATGGAAATTAAGCCATATTCCTTTTGAATGTCCTCTTTTCCTTCAGCAGTAGCATATTGAAGTGTTTTTTTGAAATCTTTTAAATCCAACAAAGGGAATTTATGGTCATCACAATATTTAAAAATGATGGAAACAATGCCGCTTTGCGCTTCAGACAATTCCAATATTCTGGAAAGCAAGACTGGACCAAATTCAGAAACCGTGGCTCGTAATCTGGTACCGTCTTGTTCCGACAAAGTAAGGATTTCGACAGGGAATTTTTTTGCTTCAAAAGGCAAACCTATAGCAGCATGGCGTTCATCAATTTTTATATGACCGGCACTCGGTTGTGCCAATCCGCTTAAATCTCCTTTAACATCCATCAACAACACAGGAATGCCTTTTTCAGATAAATTTTCGGCCATTACCTGTAATGACTTTGTTTTCCCCGTTCCAGTAGCGCCAGAAATCAGTCCATGTCTGTTTAACGTTTTTAATGGAACTTTTATAAAAGCCTCCTTAATCGTTTTGCCATCTAACATCGCCGAACCTAGAATAAAAAAATCGCCTTTGATTTGATAACCTTCAGTTATATGCTTAAAAAAAGTTTCCTCCCTAGTCATCTTGAATATTTTTTATAAAAATAAGAAATAAACTGAAACTAAAAATTTGAAAAGAAATTAAGTTGCAAATATTTATTCCCGTTCCTAAATCTTATATTTGCAGCATGGTAAATGCAAGTACAAAAGAATTAATGGCCAAGGGCGAAATGCTGCCTCTAATGGAAGAATTTTACACCATTCAAGGCGAAGGGTTTCATACGGGAAAAGCGGCTTATTTTATAAGAATTGGCGGTTGTGACGTGGGTTGCCATTGGTGTGACGTGAAAGAAAGCTGGAATGCAAAACTGCATCCGCCAACAAGCGCGAACAGCATTGTGGAAAATGCCAAAAAATTTGCAAATACGGTTGTTATTACCGGCGGTGAACCCTTAATGTGGGAATTGGATTATATTACCAATGCTTTACAAGAAAAAAAACAAAAAACGCATATTGAAACTTCGGGAGCGT
>DAIQBF010000098.1:0-10515 GCA_036781305.1 Lutibacter sp. | reverse complement strand
TAGCCAACAATTCATTAATAGATGCTAAATGTATAAAGCGAGAGCCTGTATTATTTTTAAATCAATAAACAGAAAATACACCAATTTTATCTTGTATTTAATTATATACACAAAAAGAAAATCCATCCAAACTAAGTTGGATGGATAGATAGTTGTCTTCTAGATTTAAATAATCTATGTCTTTATTCGATATCTTTTTTATCTCCTTTATCATAATATGGAGGCCAGTTACCATCCTCGCTAACATCACTTAATGAACCTACCCTAATATATTCCCCTCTTATTTCTTCACCGCCAATGGCTTCTTTTTCTTGTTTTATTAGATTTTCATCCATTCCTGCCAAAATTAAGGCTTTATCTACTTTCACTTCAAATACCGGAGCTTTTAAACCCACAATTTTCTCAACCTGGCCAATTTCAATTTTGAACATTTGATCGGTTCCGGGGATTTTCATCATGTTTTTATAATCCTTTCCAGCAAAAGAATTTTTAACTTCGTTATAGCCGATGGTATCTACAACCCTTTCTTCAATTTCTTTTGTGATTCCTCCACCAAGTTTAACCGTTTTTGGAACGTATCTTGTTTGGGTTAAAGCAAATTTTGCGGAATCGATAAACTTAATGAGATCTTCACCGCTGGTTGTATATTTCCCATTTACTGTTTTATAGGCAACTTCAGCATCACGAATAATTTTCAGATTATTGATTACTTTAGTGTATCTAACCTTTTTTTCTTTATTGAAATTTACTGGTTTTTTAATTTCGAAATTAATTTTATAAACTAAAAAAGCGGCAAGGAGAATTAAAACTGTAGAAAGTATCCAATGCAATTTTCTAGGGATATAATTAACAATTGCATAAGCTAAAAAAGCGGTAACTACAATACCAACCAGTATAATCAGAAATGTTATCATTTGTGTTTTTCTTTTTTTATGTGATAAGGCAAATCTACAAATTTTTTTTAATGAGAAAAATTTTTAAGCATAAATCAATTTGTATATTTGATTTTTATTTTAGATATGACAAAAACTGCCCATGAATTTTATGTTAATCTGGTTGAAAAGTTTCCATTTGAACCCACAAATTCCCAAGATTTATTACTTACTAAACTAACAGATTTTATTCTTGACACCAATAACAATGCTTTATTTATAATAAAAGGTTATGCCGGAACGGGTAAAACCACTGCAATTAGCACCGTTGTGAATAATTTATGGCGCATTGGCAAGAAGGCGGTTTTGCTGGCTCCAACCGGAAGGGCGGCCAAAGTAATTTCGGGATATTCGAATAAACAGGCATTTACGATTCATAAAAAAATTTATTATCCAAAAAAAAATAAATCCGGTGGCGTTGACTTCACTTTACAAACCAACAAACATTCAAACACCATATTTTTTGTCGATGAAGCTTCTATGATTTCTGATTCCCCAGTTGGCGCAAAATTATTTGAAGCCGGGTCGTTATTAGATGATTTAATCTCTTATGTGTATTCTGGCGTACATTGTAAATTGGTTTTAATTGGCGATACGGCCCAATTGCCTCCGGTTAAATTAGCGATTAGTCCGGCATTGGATGCCGATAAATTGGCCTTAAATTACCAAAAAGAAGTTGTAGAAATTGAATTAAGTGAAGTGATGCGCCAACATGCCGATTCAGGGATTTTGGTGAATGCCACTGAATTGCGACTTATTTTGGCAAATGATGGATTCAATGATTTTCAGTTTCAACTCGGTTATCCCGATTTAATTCGTTTAATTGATGGCTATGATATTGAAGACGCCATTAATTCCTCTTATACAAATATTGGCGTGGAAGACACCACTTTTATTGTGCGTTCAAACAAACGCGCCAACCAATACAACCAGCAAATAAGAAGTAAAATTCGCGGACAGGAAAATGAAATTTCTTCTGGAGATTATATTATGGTTGTTAAAAACAATTATTTTTGGCTGGAAGAAACCAGTGAAGCCGGTTTTATTGCAAACGGAGATATTTGCGAAATATTGGAAATTTTCAGCACTAAGGAATTGTATGGTTTTAGGTTTGCGGAGGTAAAAATTAGAATGATTGATTATCCCAATCAAAAACCATTTGAAACAGTTTTGTTATTGGATACGCTAACTTCAGAATCCCCTTCGCTTTCCTATGAAGAATCCAACCGATTATATCATGAGGTCGCCAAAGATTTCGCGCAGGAAAAATCCAAATACAAACAATTATTGGCCATCAAAAACAGCAGTTATTTCAATGCCTTGCAAATTAAGTTTGCTTATGCCGTTACCTGCCATAAATCGCAGGGCGGACAGTGGAAAACGGTTTTTGTTGAACAGCCTTATTTGCCCGATGGGCAAAACATAGAATATTTAAGATGGTTATATACCGCAGTTACCCGGGCTCAGGAAAAGGTTTATTTAATTGGATTTCAAGATGCGTTTTTTAACGATTAAAATCTGTAAAAGCGAAAGATTATTTTCTGTAACTTATGTTTCTTACAAGCTATTGTCGCATACATTTTATTCAATTGTGTTTTTGTAACCGATTCAAATTGAGTATTTTTGCAAAAACAGAATTTATTTAGATGACGAAGAATAAGATAATGGTCCCAAAAGCAAAAAAGATAGAGGCGAAGCTGGAAATTCATGGGGATATAAGAATTGACAATTATTATTGGTTAAATGATCGGGAAAACCCAGAGGTTATCGATTATTTAAATTCGGAAAATGCTTATTATGAAGCTAAAACGGCGCATACAAAGCAATTTCAGGAAGATTTATTTCAAGAGATGAAATCCCGCATAAAGGAAGATGATGAGTCGGTACCTTATAAAAAAAACAACTATTACTATATTACGCGATTTAAAATAGGAAATCAATACCCAATATATTCGCGTAAAAAAGAAAGTTTAGAAGCCCAAGAGCAAATATTGTTCGATGTAAACGAACTTGGAAAAGGGTTCTCCTATTTTAAATTATCGGGTTTGTCTATAAGCCGAAATAATGAATTGGCTGTTTTTGGCGTGGATACAGTTGGGAGAAGGCAATACACGCTACAATTTAAAAATCTGGAAACCGGAGAATTGTTTCCGGAAAAAATTGAAAATACAACCGGAGGTGCAGCTTGGGCAAATGACAATAAAACAGTTTTTTATACACGTCAAAACCCAAAGACATTGCGAAGCGAAAAAATATTTCGTCATGTTTTAGGGACAGATTCTTCTGAAGACATTGAAGTCTATTCAGAAAAAAACAAGGCTTTTAACACATTTGTTTATGGCACTAAATCTGAAAAATATATTATAATTGGCTCTTACAGCACAGTTTCATCAGAATATCGTATTTTGGAAGCGGATAATCCAACCGGAGAATTCAAAATATTTCAACCAAGAGAGCGAAATCATGAATATGACATTGCGCATTACGACGGAAATTTTTACATACTTACCAACAAAGACAAAGCCACCAATTTTAAATTGATGAAAACTTCTGAAAAGGAAACTTCAAAAGAAAATTGGGAGGAGGTTTTGCCTCACAGAGAAGATGTTTTATTGGAAGATATTTCAATTTTTAAAGATTTTTTGGCTGTTGAAGAACGTTCAAATGGATTGAATAAAATCAGAATTATTCGTTGGGACCAAACCGAAGATTTCCACCTTCCTTTTGAAGAGGAAACATATTCCGCAGGCGTTTATAACAATCCGGATTTTGACACCAATATTATCCGTTATGGATATAATTCAATGACAACTCCAAGTTCAATTATCGATTTCGATGTTGTTTCCAAAACAAAAGACATAAAAAAGGTACAGGAAGTATTGGGAGGGAAGTTTAATAAGAACAATTACATAAGCAAGCGTTTATGGGCAACTGCCCAAGACGGAACTAAAATTCCAATATCACTGGTACATCACAAAAACACGCCGTTGACCAAAAACACGCCATTATTAATGTATGGATATGGTTCTTACGGACATTCAATTGATGCCGGATTTAGCACAACACGTTTAAGTTTATTGGACAGGGGCTTTGTTTTTGCAATTGCCCACGTTAGGGGCGGTGAATATTTAGGGCGTAAATGGTATGAAAAAGGGAAACTATTGCATAAAAGAAATACTTTCACCGATTTTATTGATTGCGCGAAATTTTTAGTTGAAAAAGAATATACTTCAAGTGCCCATTTATATGCAAGTGGAGGTTCTGCAGGTGGTTTATTGGTGGGAACTGTCGTTAATATGAATCCAGAACTGTTTCATGGAATTATTGCTGCGGTGCCTTTTGTTGACATTGTAACTACAATGTTGGATGATAGCATCCCTTTAACCACTGGAGAATATGATGAATGGGGAAATCCAAACAAGAAAGTTTATTATGATTATATGAAATCATATTCACCTTATGACAATGTTTCGGGGCAAAAATACCCTAATATGTTGGTTACTACAGGTTTGCACGATTCGCAAGTTCAATATTTTGAGCCGGCAAAATGGGTAGCAAAACTCCGGGAATTAAAAATTGATAAAAATATTTTATTGATGCATATTGATATGGAAGCGGGTCACGGCGGGGCTTCAGGAAGATTTGATTCACTAAAAGAAACAGCAAGGGACTATAGTTTTGTGATTGATTTGGAAGGAAGAACAAAAATTTAAAAAAAATTATTAAATTTGCACAATAGATTATTATTCATAAATTCGTATTTGAAAATATTATATCTGAATTAAAATTTAAAAGATGGCACAAAATATAGGTATAAGTAACAATATTTTAGACCTAATCGGTAACACTCCCTTAATTAAGTTAAACAAAATAACTAAAAATCTTCCCGGCACTTTTTATGTAAAGTATGAAGGGTTTAATCCCGGGCATTCTATGAAAGATAGGATTGCTATACATATCATTGAAGAAGCGGAGAAGCAAGGATTGTTAAATGAAGGCAGCACAATAATTGAAACGACGTCAGGAAACACTGGATTTAGCCTTGCTATGGTAAGTATCATAAAAGGCTATAATTGTATGCTGGCAGTTAGCTCAAAGGCTTCTCCAGGTAAAATAAATATGCTTAAAGCGATGGGCGCTAAAGTATATGTTTGTCCAGCACACGTTGATGCGGACGATCCCCGTTCCTATTATCAAGTTGCAAAAAGGTTGCATTCAGAAACTGCAAACTCAGTTTATATCAATCAATATTTTAACAAGTTAAATGTTGATGCGCACTATAATACAACCGGACCGGAAATTTGGAAACAAACCAATGGAGAGATTACACATTTAGTTGCCGCAAGTGGCACTGGAGGAACAATTTCAGGTGTTTCTAAATATTTAAAGGAACAAAATCCCGAAATTAAAACTTTGGGCGTTGATGCATTCGGATCAATTTTAAAGAAATTCCACGAAACAGGGGAGTTCGACAAAAATGAAATTTATCCTTACAGAATTGAAGGGTTGGGAAAAAATTTAATCCCTACTGCAACCGATTTTGATTCCATTGATGTTTTTGAAAAAGTGACCGACGAGGCCGCTGCCCATAGAGCTAGAGAGCTTACCTTAACCGAAGGTTTATTTACGGGATATACAAGTGGAGCTGTAATGCAGGCCACTATGCAATATGCGGAGCAGGGCATGTTTGATGAAAATTCTAAAGTGGTATTAATTTTACCGGATCATGGTTCTCGTTATATGGAAAAAATTTATAGTGATGAATGGATGAAAGAACAAGGCTTTTTTGACACACAGAAACAAGCCCTTGAGGCAGTTGAATATATAAAGTAACCTATAAGTGAAATAGGAAAAGGGTTTAAAATTTAAATTTTAAACCCTTTTTTTATTTCATAACATTTGAATAGCAGAAAAAAAATCACGTTCTTTGTCCCCCGTATAAATGTAATTGGCTAAATTACATTTTATCAAAAAACACATATAATGAAAGATTTATTTGAAAGAATAGTAAACGATAAAGGGCCATTAGGAAAATGGGCTGAACAAGCTGAGGGATACTACGTTTTCCCTAAGTTGGAAGGAAATATCTCCAATAGAATGACCTTCAATGGAAAAAATGTAATCACCTGGAGCATTAATGATTACCTCGGTTTGGCAAATCACCCGGAAGTTAGAAAAGTGGATGCTGAAGCAGGTGTACAATACGGTATGGCATACCCAATGGGAGCAAGAATGATGTCGGGTCACACAAAATATCACGAACAATTAGAAAATGAATTGGCGGAATTTGAAAATAAGGAAGCTGCCTATTTAGTGAATTTTGGATACCAAGGTATGGTTTCTGCGATTGATGCTTTGGTTACCAAAAACGATGTGATTGTTTATGATATGGATGCACATGCCTGTATTATTGACGGTGTTAGGCTTCATCCGGGAAAAAGATTTACATTTCAACATAACAATGTTGAAAGTTTAGAAAAAAACCTTCAAAGAGCAACAAAAGTTGCAGATGAAACCAATGGCGGCATTCTTGTTATTTCTGAAGGCGTTTTTGGAATGCGTGGTGATCAAGGAAAATTAAAAGAAGTTGTTGCCCTTAAAGAAAAATACAATTTTCGATTTTTAGTTGATGATGCTCACGGATTTGGAACATTGGGAGAAGATGGAAAAGGAACTGGTTTTGAACAAGGGGTGCAAGATGGTATTGATGTGTATTTTGCAACATTTGCTAAATCGATGGCTGGTTTTGGAGCATTTTTTGCGGCAGATAAAGAGATTGTTCAGTATTTAAAATACAATATGCGTTCACAAATGTTCGCCAAATCTTTACCGATGCCTATGGTTATTGGTGCGTTAAAACGTTTGGATATGCTTAGAACTATGCCAGAACTAAAAGAAAAGTTGTGGGAAAACGTTCACGCGCTTCAAAATGGTTTAAAAGATCAAGGTTTTAACATTGGAAAAACAAATACATGCGTAACTCCTGTATTTTTAGAAGGTGATATCCCTGAAGCAATGGCAATGGTAAATGACTTACGTGAAAATTATGGAATATTTTGTTCCATTGTAGTTTATCCCGTAATTCCAAAAGGCTTGATTATTCTTAGGCTAATACCCACCGCAACACATAATTTAGAGGATGTTAAAGTTACTATTGAAGCTTTCTCAGCCATTCGGTCTAAATTAGAAGCTGGTATTTACAAACGTATTGCAGCATCCATGATGGCGAAATAAACAAAAGTATAGTTAAAAAAAAAGCCTTTTAGACAAAATCTAAAAGGCTTTTTTTTTGAAGGCAAATCAATGATCAATAGCCTTCAGAGATATTTTTAAGCGCATTTTTGTTTAAAATTTTAATTTTCTTGCCAAGTAAATCAATTACGCCATCCTTTTTTAAGTTGGATAACAATCTTATGGCAGATTCTGTAGCAGTGCCAATGGTATTTGCAATTTCTTCCCTTGTTAAAATAACGTCTATGCAATCTTCATTGTCAACACCAAATACTTCTTCCAAACTTAACAAAGTCTCCGCCAATCGATCTTTTACTGGTTTCTGGGCCATTTGTGAAATAGACGTATTTGCATGGCTTAATTGAAGCGATATATTTTTTATTAAATTTAAAGAAAATTGGGGGTTATCTTTAATGGACTCTAAAATATCGCCTTTAGGGATAAAACAAACGCGCATATCTTCCAAGGCTGTTGCGTTTAATCCTACTGGTTCTTCACTTAAAATAGAACGGTGGCCTAAAATATCACCGCCTTTAATAAATTTTATAATTTGTTCCTTTCCATTTGTATTCAACTTAGTCAATTTACATTTTCCGTCCTGAATACAATATAAACCGTTGATAGAATTACCTTCAGTCATTAAATTTTCACCTTTTTTTATGATAAGTGATGTTTTGTGATCTGAAAATCTTTCTAATTCGTCATGCGTTAAAGTTTTAAGAGCGTTAAAACGCTTCATAATACATTGTGAACAATTAGACATAAAATTTTTTTTAGTTAAGTAGTAATACTTGTAAAGGTACAAAGATAAATGATAAATATCATTATTAGAAAATATTAAATGAATATTTTTGCGAAGAAATTGAATTTAGAATGGATTTAGATAGTTGTTTTCATTGTGGTGCATCTTGTGGAAAAGGCCTATATTTTTTTGATGAAAAACAATTTTGCTGCAATGGATGTAAAACAGTTTATGAAATATTAAGCGGCAATGAGTTAGGTTGTTATTACGATTTGCAAAATGCTCCGGGAACTATTCCATCCGACATAAAAGGCAAGTTCAATTATCTCGAAAATGAAGATATTATTGAAAGACTTCTCGAATTTAATGATACAGAAACTTCCGTAGTTGAATTTTTTATTCCGAGCATTCATTGCAGTTCCTGTATTTGGATTTTGGAAAATTTAACCAGATTGAATGGTGGGGTAACAACTTCAATGGTTAATTTTCCTAATAAAACCGTTAGAATCACTTTTAAAAATGCAACAACAAACTTAAAACAATTGGCGGAATTAATGACTTCTATAGGCTACGAGCCCTATATAAGTTTGGATGATGCGGATGCCAAAAAAAATAAGGTTGATAAAACGTTGATTTACCAGGTTTCAATTGCGGCCTTTTGTTTTGGAAATATTATGCTGCTTTCGTTTCCCGAATATTTTGCCGCCGATGAGTTTTGGCTGGAAAAATACAAACATGTTTTTAGATGGTTAATATTTGCGATGGCCATTCCTGTAGTTTTTTATTCAGCCAAAAATTATTTTATTTCAGCTTATAAAGGACTTTCGCATAAAATATTAAACATTGATGTTCCGATAGCTTTGGGGATTTCTGTATTGTTTATAAGAAGCTCTTTTGAAATTATTTCAAATACCGGCTCAGGGTTTTTTGACAGTTTGGCGGGATTGGTTTTCTTTTTGCTCTTGGGAAAATTTTTTCAACAAAAAACCTACAATTTTTTATCTTTTGAACGCGACTATAAATCTTATTTCCCAATAGCAGTCACAAAATTGACAGGTGGAATGGAAAAAAATATTCCCGTGCAGGATGTTGAAAAAGGGAATCGGTTATTGATTAGGAATCAGGAGTTAATTCCTGTGGATGGAATCTTAATCAACGGTAATGCATCGATTGATTACAGCTTTGTGACCGGAGAATCGTTACCGGTAACCAAACAATCGGGCGATAAACTTTTTGCTGGCGGAAAACAGACTGCGGGCGCCATAGAAATGGAAGTTATCAATACGATTTCACAGAGTTATTTAACGCAATTGTGGAGCAACGATATTTTTAATAAAGCAACAGACATCACCATAAAAAATATAACCGACACCATCAGTAAATATTTTACGATTGCTATTTTGATAATTGCTATTTTGGCAGCTTTTTTTTGGTATATAAACAATCCATCCATGGTATTTAATGTGGTAACGGCGGTATTAATCATTGCTTGTCCCTGTGCTTTGGCATTGTCCGCACCATTTGCAATAGGCAATATTTTGCGAATTTTCGGCTATCATAAGTTTTATTTAAAAAATGCGGAAACCGTTGAAAACCTTGCTAAAATTGACACCATTATTTTTGATAAAACCGGTACCATAACTTCCACAGACAAATCACATCTTATTTATAGAGGCGATTCATTGCGTATAGAAGAAATAAAAGCTGTTAAAAGTGTATTAAGGGCCTCAAACCATCCTTTAAGCAGATCGCTTTACAACCATATTCAGGAAGAAGCTTTGACAGATAAGCCAAGTCATTTTGAAGAGGTTCTTGGGAAAGGAATTCATGCAATCATAAATGAAATGGAACTAAGACTTGGATCTGCAAATTTTACCGGAGCAACTTCTTTTGAAAGCAATGAAACGGCAATTCATATAAGAATAAACAATCAGTTTAAAGGAAGTTATATTTTTAAAAATACTTACAGAGAAGGAACAAAGCACATTTTTGAAATACTTTCAAAAAAATATAAACTGGTAATCCTTTCCGGAGATAACGATGGGGAAAAAACGTATTTGGAGAAGTTATTGCCAATAAACACCATTTTTCAATTTAATCAGAAACCTGAAAGCAAACTGGAATATATCAAAAATCTTCAGCAAAATGGAGAAAAAGTAATGATGGTTGGAGATGGGCTAAATGATGCTGGTGCATTGGCGCAAAGCAATGTTGGAATTGTGATCTCTGAAAATGTGAATGTATTTTCACCAGCATGTGATGGCATTCTCGATGCAAATTTTTTTAACAATTTACCAAAGTTATTAACTATTTCCAATAAAACTATTAAGATTATCAAGGCAAGTTTTATGTTGGCTTTTTGCTACAATGTGGTAGGAATGTATTTTGCATTAACGGGCGCTTTAACCCCAATAGTTGCCGCTATTTTAATGCCTGTAAGTTCCATAAGCATTGTGATTTTTGTGACAATTATGACAAATTTGGTTTCAAAAAAATATTTGAATTAACCAATAAAAGTAGTTGTAAAAAATACCAGATTTTAATCTTAAATTTAATAACTCATCTTACGCAAAAATAACATAAATTTTTATAATTTTAACATTTGATATG
>DAIQBF010000097.1:0-10606 GCA_036781305.1 Lutibacter sp. | reverse complement strand
CAAAATTTAATGAATTCCTACTTTAACAATTCGCCAAAAATTCAATATGAAAATATTGCATTTCCCAATTTACCCAAGTATAAAGTGGTGAGTTTGGTTACCATTCACCCTACAAATAAGGTGGCTTCATTAAAAAAAACAATATGGAAGTATGTTAGTGGAACCATTTTTTACAGAAGAGGAAGCAACTCCCTGTCTTATTTGGAAACGTTCGAAATTACAAACAGCAATAAAAATATTGTTGAAGCCATAGAGAAAAATGCCAGCAATAATATTCAGTTAACACTAGATGGTGTTTTCGATTTTATGAATAGGCATAAAAAGGATTACCATCCAACTTACAAAGTTTTTAATGAACAGTTTGTGTTGTGCTGGGCAGGCGAAAAAAGAGTGTTTCGTGGTGCCGTATTTTATTCTCGTGTTGATATAGAGCTGGTTAACGAACAAGTTCGATTGTTCTATTCCGCTTTGGATGATGTTAAAATTGAATTTGACAAAAACTCATTTAGAATTACGGAGTACATTTATTTAGGACTGAAAAAAACTTTCGATTATTATCCTTTGGAAAAAACAGTGATTCATTTTAAGGAAAACGGAAAATATGATATTGTCAGCGAATTGTTATTTCAACCACCTCAGTTTGATAAAAAATTATTGCATCATGTGTATAACAATTGCAATGCGATTTTAGAAAAATTAAAAAAGAATTTGCCGCTTACGGAAATTGAAATGGCAGATGTTCATGAAATTCCCACTCAATATTTAATTTGTGTTTTAAATAGAATGCCAAATGCGTTTCTCAGACTAAAAAATGCTGAGTTGCCACTGAGAAATTTGGAAGACAAAACAGGATATATCAAATATAAAGAAGCAGTTAGGGTTCTAAGAAAAGTGAAGTATAGTTAAAAGTTTGTGTTTTTTGTAGAAATGTAATAAATTATAATGAACATATGTAAAGCAACATAATGTGTTCATCAATCTAAACTCGTTTCATGGGCGCATTCAATAAAGCACTGTTTGTCAGATAGTAATATGAAGCTGAAATGGGTTCAGTATGATGTTAATACATGTTGGCGGTCATTCTGATGAAAATAATCCTAAATATTATAAGTTTTATTATCTTAGCAAAAAGATATAAATTGAATGGATGATAAACTCAGAAAACAAATAATTGAAAATGCGAAAACTTTTTTTCGTGAGGAAATTGTTCAAAATCATATAGACGGAGCTTGCAAAAGAGCTAGTAAACTCTCTGAATATAATATAAACCCATTCTTATTTAAATACTTAGCTAACTTTTTAACAGGAAATGACAAACCAGAAAGTATTGCTAGGGCTCTTGTTCTACCTAGAATATTAGGTTCATCAATCAACACCTCTTTTGGAATGAAAATTCAAAATTTAATTAGTTCACTATTCCAAGGTTTAGGCTCTACAACTCAAGGAATTGACATTGAATTCATAGATGCCATTGATGGTCGGAAAAAATATTGCCAACTAAAAGCAGGACCAAACACAATAAATCACGATGATGTTACCACAATTATAAATCACTTCAATGGTGTTAGGAATTTAGCTAGAACTAACAATTTGAATGTAAATATTAATGACATGATTGTTGGAGTTGTTTACGGAGAAGAATCAGAACTTAGTTCACATTATAAAAAAATTGGAAACTCCTATCCTGTAATAATTGGAAAAGATTTTTGGCATAGACTAACTGGGAAAGATGATTTCTATTATGAATTGATAGATGCTGTTGGAGAAGTTGCTCTAGAAGTTGATGCTAGTAAAGTTGTTGAAAAAACTATTTCAATATTGGCAAAAGAAATTGAGATTAAATACAAATAATCTTATCCTTTATTATCTAAAAAATATTGATTTAAAAATTTCACAATTGAATATCCAATTTCTTGACCAAGATTGACTGGAACTGCATTCCCTATCTGCTTATATTGTTGAGCAGTAGAACCTGAAAATTTCCAATCATCTGGAAAAGTTTGAATTCTAGCGTATTCTCTAACTGTAAAAGGTCGTGTTTCGTCTGGATGACATCTTTCTGTTTGTTTTTGTGCAGGACTACAAGTTAGTGTTAGACAAGGTTCATCCCAACCAATTCTACGTGCCATTCCTGTTTTTCCACCACCAAGATAAAAACTTCCTCCCATATATTCCTTTTGTAACTCCAAAGGTAAATCTCTCCAATAACCTTTTTGAGGTATTAAATCGAGTATTTCTTTTTTATATTTAGGATAAATAACACCTTCTGATTTAGGAACATTTCTTTCAAATAACTCTCCTTTTTTTAATGCATCTTTTAGATTGTAGATTTTATTATGTGGTTTTGGATATTCAAATTTAATATCAATATCCTTTCTAACACCAACTAAAATCAATCTTTCTCGTTTTTGAGGAACCCTAAAGTTAATTGCTTTAAGAACTTTGATGGGCACTACATTATAACCAATTTCATCAAGAATTGATATCATACCTTCAAGAGTTTTTCCTTTTTCGTGACTTAATAATCCACGAACATTTTCACCTATGCAAATTGGAGGATTAACCTCTTTAACAACTCTTGCAAATTCATAAAATAACGTTCCTCTAGCATCATTTAACCCTAACTTTTTACCTGCGTAACTAAATGCCTGACAAGGAAATCCTCCTGTCACAACATCTACTGAATCTCTAAATTTAGAGAAATTAAAATTCTTTATATCTCCTTCCAAGACATTCCAATTTGGTCGATTATTTCTAAGTGTTTGGCAAGCCCACTTATCAATTTCATTTAGAGCAACACATTTCAAACCTGCATTTTCCATTCCTACAGCTAGCCCTCCTCCACCTGCAAATAATTCAAGAACAGAATAATCTATCAGAGGTTCTACATAATTAGAAACAACATCTTCAATTTTTTTATCAAATAAGTTTCCTAATAAAGTTTGTACATCTTCTTTTCGATAGACACGGTAATTAGAAACAGGTTCTCTTAGGGCATTTAAAATGCCTTCATTATCCCAACGTCTGAGAGTTTCTTTACTTTTACCAATAATTTCTGCTGTTTCAGACAGTGACAAATATTCTTTCATAACCAAGTTATTAAACCTTATACATTGGTTACAAATATAAACGGAAAATTGGAACTGACAAATTAAAAATGGAAAAAGAACGAACCACCAACAATGCGCATAAAAAATTACTAAATTCTAACTAAACTAAATATGATATTTAAATCAATTAAAAAACTATTTTTAAACAGCGGAAAATTGTGTTTTCAAAAGCGCAACTTTTCATGCCTAAACCGTTATTACTAATTACTGAAATCGACACTGAGTTCAATAACTTATCAGCCATTTAATTTTTTGTACAATTCCAAGGCGTAACCATCGGTTAAACTTGCCACGAAACCACAAATGGCCAAAACCCTTAAATAATGAGATTTTTTTGGTTCTTGGAGGCTTTCAGGCAATAGATTTATAACCAGTTTGTCATAATTTGTCAGGGAATTTTCATAATTTCTGTTGCTTGCTGCCAAAAAGATATCCAATAACTTGGCGATTACATTATAGCCAACCAATTCTTTTTCAATGACTTCCCTGCTTTTATAAATTTTTTCGACACTTATTTTTATGATATCATTTATTTGGGCTTCATAAGTGCATTTATCCAATAAAGAATGTGGATATTCCCCTTTTAAAATTGCATCTTCCTGTTTTAAAAAAACATTAACGGCTTCATTGATAAGATTTCCAATGGCCAATGCGCGGAGATAGCTTAAACGGTCCTTTTTAAATTGCAATTGATAGTATTTTTTGGTGTCGATGCTATCTCTTACCAATTTTATTAAATATTCGAGAGCAAAATCTTCCTCGATCAATCCTAAATTGATGCCATCTTCAAAGTCGATGATGGTATAACAAATATCATCAGCAGCTTCAACCAAATAAGCCAAAGGATGTCTGTGATAAACCAAATTCCCTTCTTTTGAAGCTGAAGCAAGTCCCAATTCTTGGGCGATATCTTCAAAACAAGAAACTTCGGATTGAAAGATTCCATATTTTTTATCGGAAACATGAGATGTGGGTTTTTTAGGCAAAGATTCTTTGGGATATTTTATAAAAGTGCCCAATGTGGCATAAGACAGCCGCAAACCGCCTTCCATTCCCGATTTACTTTCTGTTAAAATTCTGAAACCGTTGGCGTTTCCTTCAAAATCCACAAAATCTTGCCATTGTTTTTTGGTAAGATGCGCCTCATATTGTTGGCCATTTCCATGTTTAAAATATTCGCCAATGGCTTTTTCCCCACTATGGCCAAAAGGCGGATTGCCAATATCGTGCGCCAAAGCTGCCGTGGCTACAATAGCGCCAAAATCGTTCATGGTATAGCCTTGCTCCACCAATTCCCGATGATTTTTAAGCACCTGTTCGCCAACTTTTCTGCCTAAAGAACGCGCCACAACGCTAACTTCCAAACTATGGGTGAGTCGGGTATGCACAAAATCGGTTTTTGAAAGCGGCACCACCTGTGTTTTATCCTGCAAACTTCTAAAGGAATCAGAAAAAATAATTCGGTCGTAATCCACTTCAAAGCCCAAACGGGTTTCGTCTTGGTCTTTGCGCGGCCGTATTAGTGTATCACCAAATCTCTTGAGAGAAAGTAGTTGGCTCCAATTCATGTTCATTGTAAATTTTTACGCAAGATACTTAATAATTTATATTTCCTTAGCCGCTTCTTTTTTTTAAACTTGACATTGACATTCTTGAATAATAAAGTTGGATTGGCCATAAATTAACTCTTTTATTTACCTACCCGCCATTTCTTTGCTCCAAAAACAATTAAATAAATTTCAAGCTTTAATTTTATTTTCATTATTGTCAGATTAAATTTTTGATAAACAGGTCGCACCGATGTTGCTTTAATTTATAAATCATTTTATGTTCCTACAAACATTTAGCTCCTATGGAGCTATTTTAATCCATCTGGACTTCCTGTTTGTAAAGTCCCATCTTGATTAGGATAAATCATTTTTAATGAATTTTTATCGGACAACGATAATTCTTAACATTAAAATTACATTCAGTTCTTATATTTCTTATAATTCCAGAGCAATTTTTATGGATGAAGAAATTGGCAATAAAATATAATATGCCGTAATTGAGGCATGTATAATTAAAATTAATCAGAATATTTTCAAAAAAAAGGCGATAACAGATTAATCAATAACTGAATTTGCTAAATTTACACTTAATTATCATCTCAAATATGGGAACAAAAGTTCATAAAAAACTAAATGAATTGGCCTCTACTGCCATTTGTGGCAATGATATTAGTTCATCTGTTTTATATGTTTCGGCTTTGGCAATTGCTTTTGCCGGGCAATACGCCTGGATTACATTACTTATTGTTTCGTTGGTTTTATTTTTATTTAGAAAAATTTATGGTGAAGTAGTTGGAGCATTACCCTTAAATGGGGGTGCTTACAATGCCTTATTGAACACCACAAGCAAAGGAATGGCGTCCTTTGCTGCCACACTAACAATACTTTCCTATATGGCGACGGCCGTAATTTCCGCAAATGAAGGAATCCATTACTTACACCATCTAATTCCAACAATGCCTATTATAATTGCGACAGTTTTACTTTTAATATTTTTTGCTGCACTTGTTATTGGAGGTATATCAGAATCTGCCAAAGTAGCCATTGGGATTTTTCTTTTTCATTTAACATCATTGGTAATATTAAGTGCGTTTATTATCTACTTTTTATTGAATAATGGTATTGATTTATTTCTAGAAAATTGGACTTTTTCTGGAAATGGAGGCAGTATAACCAATGCTATCTTTTTTGGTTTTGCCGCTTCTATGCTGGGTGTTTCTGGATTTGAAAGTTCTGCCAACTTTGTTGAAGAGCAGAAATCGGGTGTTTTTCCTAAAACATTGAGAAACATGTGGGGAATTGTGAGTATAATTAATCCATTAATGGCAATATTTGCGTTGGCTCTATTTGCAATACCAGTGCTGCAGAGCCAAGAATATCAGAATACATTGTTGGTAGAAATGGGAGAACATGTTGGAGGCAAATGGGTAGCGATTTTAATATCTGCTGATGCCTTTTTAGTTTTAAGTGGTGCTGTATTGACAAGTTTTGTAGGTGTATCAGGATTGTTGGAAAGAATGACTTTGGACAGAATTTTACCCCAGTTTTTCCTAAGGAAAAATAAAAGAGGGAGCTCATACAGAATCATCATCATGTTTTTATTATTATCTATTTCTGTATTGCTTATTACAAATGGCAATGTAAAATTACTGGCAGGTGTATATACCATTTCATTTTTATCAGTAATGATTTTATTTGGGATAGGAAATATTTTACTTAAAGTTAAAAGAAGTAAACTACCAAGACCGGAAAGAGCATCCTGGCTATCGGTTCTAATCGCAATAGGCGCTGTAAGTTTAGCGCTATTAGGAAATATAATAATGGAACCGAAGGGCGATTTACCTAGTAATTTAGCAATATTTCTTGACTACTTTATTCCCGCAATTATTTTTATTACAATGATGTTGAATAGAATAGTATTGTTGAGATTATTATTTACTATAATTCATACAATTTTTGATCCGATTCGGCATTTTGTTTTGAAAACAGACAAAAAAATACTTGAATTAATCAATCAAATAAATTCACAAGAATTTGTGTTTTTTACTCGAGGAGACAATATTGCCTCATTAAACAAAGTAATGCTTTATATTATTAAAAATGAGCATACTAAAAAAATTAAAATTGTAATTGCAATAGATAAAGATCAAAAAGTTCCAGAAAACTTACCGCTGGAAATTGATTTTTTGGATAGGGAATATCCTGAGGTAGATATTGAATTTTTAGTAATTGACGGCACATTTAATCCGGAGCTAATTAAAGATCTTTCCAAAAAATGGAATATCCCAATTAATTTTATGTTCATAGGCTCTCCTAGTGATAAGTTTCCTTATAAAATTGAAGAATTAGGGGGCGTTAGGTTAATAATATAAAAGAATATTTTTAACGGAAATACCAAACCTTGATTATTATTTTGAAATTCTTTATTTTGATTTTTAAAGTATTTGTATCTTCGTTTAAAATCATTCTAAATAAGTATTTTGGGAACTATTGAAAATTCTGATATTTTTAACTACGATTTTGATTGGGCGAATTCAACTAAAAAGAAAAAGCACAATGAAATAAATAAAATATGCTGTGAAAAATTCAAGAGTAAAAGTAAAAAGACATGTAAAAAATGTCCAAATCGTGTTCCCTAACCACTAGATTTTAATACTTTTGCACTTCCTTTTTATAATCATAAAATGCCGGTTAGTTCAAAAAAATTATTTCTTAAGTTTTTAAAGTGGAGATACCAACATATTTCCAATAGGCAATTTACCAATATTGCCAGTGCCATTATTGGATTATTGGCAGGTTTAGGTGCTGTAATTTTAAAAAACTTAACGCACTTAATCCAAAATATATTGGAGGAGGGACTTATAAAAGAAATGCACCAAGTCTTTTATTTTATTTTCCCAATTATAGGGTTGTTGATAGTACTTCTTGTAATAAAATACATTATTAAGAAAAAAGTAGGACATGGAATTCCCTCCGCGTTATATACCATTTCAAAACAAAAGGGCATTATGCCCAAACACCAAATGTGGGCATCTTTAATTACCGCACCGCTAACGGTTGGATTTGGAGGTTCTGTTGGATTGGAGGGACCAACGGTTGCCACAGGAGCCGCGATTGGCTCTAATTTTGCGCGATTTTTTCATTTTAACCAAACCACAAGAACCTTACTTATTGGTGCCGCCGCCGCCGGCGCAATGTCTTCTATTTTTAAAGCACCTATAGCAGCAATTGTTTTTGCGGTTGAAATATTTAGTTTGGAATTGACGCTTGCTTCTATGATTCCTTTACTTCTGGCGTCTATTACGGCGATACTTACTTCATATTTTTTTCTGGGAGATGATGTATTGCTCCATTTTAATTTGGAAGATAAATTTGTATTTAATGATATCTTATTTTTTGTTGGTTTAGGTGTTGCTTCAGCCATGGCTTCCATTTATTTCAGTAAAGTGTATTTTGGAATTGGTAATTTTTTTAAAAAATTCGAAAATCCTTATGCGCGATTGCTCATAGGCGGACTTTCATTGGGCGTTATTGTTTATTTTGTTCCGCCACTTTTTGGGGAAGGTTATGAAACCATAAACAATGTTTTACGCGGAAATGTTATTGAGGTTGTGAAAAACAATATATTTCAGGCACTTACAGACAATACTTGGGTAATAGTGCTGTTTTTAATTGGGTTGATTGCCTTTAAAATAGTTGCCGCCTCAGTCACTTTCGGAGCTGGCGGTATTGGCGGTATTTTTGCGCCAACGCTTTTTACAGGGAGTATTACAGGTTATGTATTTGCCATGATAGTGAATGCAAGCAACTTTTTTGGCCATCAGCTTTCATTAACCAATTTCGCTATGGTTGGCATGGCGGGTTTAATGGCTGGGGTTTTACAAGCGCCTTTAACGGCTATATTCTTAATTGCCGAAATTACCGGTGGCTATGAACTTTTTGTACCGCTAATGATTGTTGCTTCAATTTCTTTTATCTTTTCAAAACAATATATTCCACACAATATTTATGCGTCTGAATTGGCAAAAAAAGGACAGCTAATGACTCATGATAAGGATAAAAATGTTTTAATGATGCTCGATTTGGATAAATTAATTGAAACTGATTTTGTGCTGCTCCATCCTGAAATGACTTTAGGATCTGTTGTAAATAATGCAGTCGCAAAATCAACTCGCAATCATTTTCCCGTAGTAAATGAAGAAAATGACTTTTTGGGAATACTCACCATCAATGACATTAGAAGCATTATGTTTGATAAAGAATTATATGAAACCGTAAAAGTTGAAAGTTTAATGCATGCGGCATCCGATATTATTTATTATGAAAAGGATTCTGCAGAGGAAATTTTAAATAAATTTAAAAGATGTGGCGCTTGGAATTTGGTGGTGCTTAAAAATGGTAAATACTTTGGTTTTATTTCTAAATCGCGCTTGCTTACCGCTTATAGAAGAAAATTAATTCTTGTAAGTGCTTAGTTTCTATTGATAAATTGAACCACTTTATCTGGAAAATCAGTAAAAACGCCATCAACATTTGCGTTGTATAATGCAACCTTTAACAAAGCTTCAAACGTCTCGAAATCATCCAATTGATCGGCTCTAAAAGTATATGCGTGCACTTTTAAATTGTATTTATGCGCTTTTTCAACCAAATCAGAAATTAGCCAATTGCCGTTTTTGTCTTTTCCCTTGATAATTTGTTTGTACCAAGGACCAATTCCATTGGCATATACTGCAATTTCTTCCAATTTTTCTTCTTCTTTAAATTCCATAAGTTGCACCAAAAAAAGTTCGCTTTTGAATTCATTTCTGATTCTTTTTAACTCTTTGGCGTCAAAACATTGTAAAATACAGTGGTCATTTTTGGTTATGTAGCCGTAATTATTCAGTATTTCCAGTACAATTTTAGATATATCCTTTCCTTCTTTTTGATGGAATTCCGGCTCTTTAATTTCAGGATAAATACCAATTCTTTTTCCGGTGCTCTTGTTTAACCCTTGAATTAATTCTATTTCTTCCTGTAAGGAATGCAATTTAAAGGTTGAAGTAAATGCCGGAAACCGTTTTGGAAAAATGGCTTTATTGGTTGCCGGTTCAAACCTTTCCGAAACGTTTAACTGTTTAAGTTCCTCAAAAGTAAAGTCGATAACATAAAATTTTTCGTCTTTTCTTTTTCGCTCTGGAAATTTTAATGCAACATCTGTAACGGTTTCTAAATGAATATCATGAATTACGATGGGAACATTGTCTTTGCTTAAAACAATATCTTGTTCTAGATAATCAGCGTCCATCGCATAAGCCATTGCTTTTGCCGGCAACGTATGTTCAGGCAAATATCCCGAAGCACCTCTGTGAGCAATCACCACTTTTTTATTTTTTTGGACTTCCATTTTTGTCTCTGGCTTATGTTCGCTGCAAGATAAGGACAACATTAAAAACAGGATTAAAAAACGATACATATTTACTATTTAAAGGTTCATTAAAAGTATTGCATTTTGTAATTTTACACCGCAATAATTAATTATTTTATTATGAAATTTGTGTTAATCTTTATTTTGGCAATTGCACTAGGGATGTTAGGTGTGGGTTTTTACCTTAAAAACGCTGGTAATGGCAATGGGGAAATTGTGATTGGACTTGGCGTTTTGATGGTTGCTTTTATTTTAATGCCTTTGTTTATTTACCATCGGTATAAAAACAAAAACTTAAAGGATTTTACCTTTGACAAATTCAGAAAAGACCTTGAAGAGCGAAGTAAAAGTGAGCGAAATTTGTAGTTATCAATTTAAATTTCGTTTTTCAATAAAAAATCGTTTTAAAAGCTTGCTGCATGCTTCTTCTAATACACCGCCAACAACCACTGTTTTTGGGTGTAATGTGGTATTCATCACTAAAAATCCTCTTTTTTCTTCACAAGCTCCATATACAATTCTCTCTAATTGTGTCC
>DAIQBF010000096.1:0-10656 GCA_036781305.1 Lutibacter sp. | reverse complement strand
TTTGCACCATTTCACCATAGGCTTTAGATTCTGGGCTGTTGCCTTTAAATTTACTTAACATTCTAAAGGCTTCTTTGTTTACAATAACTGAGGTAACATCATCCATATCTTCAAACTTATCGAAGATTGAAATTTGTGCAGAGCTTGCGAAAGGCAATATGGCAAGGGCGATTATAAAAATTATTTTTTTCATTTTTTTGATTTTTTAGGTTGTTTTAAAATTTTGTTTGTTGTGGTTTCAAACTCTTGCAATTCAGAAATTGCTGTTGTTCCTTTGTTTAAATTGACCGAAAGTATATTGAAAGCCATTTTTGTTTCATTATATATTTTTTCGGCTTTTGCTTGTTGGTTTTTTTGATACCCGGTATAAACACTTACCAATAAAACTATTGAAGCCGCTACAGACAACCATTTCCAATTCAGTTTTTGACTTTTTAATTGAATGGTTTTTGTAAATTTCTCCTTTTTACTGGCGGTAAAATAGCCGAACAATGTTCGGTACTCTTCTAAATGCGACGCTACATCATCTCCTGAAAAATAAACTTTTAATTCATTTTCTTCGGCGAGGGATGTTTCAGCATCCAGGTATTTTTCCAACAACTTTTCTATGTTAACCAATTCCATAATTGTGCTGTTTTATTAATTGTTCTCTAATTGTTTTTCTTGCTCTTGACAGTGAAACCCTTATTGCGGTTGGCTGCATATTCAACATTTCTGCTATTTCGTCAAATTCATATTCTTCAATATCTCTAAGCTGTATGATTATTTTTTGTTGCTCCGGTAACTTTTCAATCAATTTATGAACCAAACTTACACTGTCGTTAAGTTCCATCCTTTTTTGTAAAGACGTTCCACCTTGCTTATAGTTACTGTGAACCAGCGATAAATTACTTGCCTGCTTCGATTTTAATCGGTCAAAACAATAATTCTTCGTCATCGTCATCGCAAATGCCTCAATACTGTTATAGTCACTTAATTTCGATTTATTTTTCCACAGTTTAAAATAAAGCTCCTGGGTTGCGTCTTCGGCCTCTTCGGTTGACACCAGCAATCTTTTCGCCAATCGAAACACTTTATCTTTAAAAGGCATGACCGTTTTTAAAAACTCTGACTGATTCATTTTAAGTTTGGTTGTTAAAAATCTTTTCTGATGTTATTACAATTATGACGAACAAGTTACGTTTTTGTAACAGCACCTATTAATTTTGTAATAAAAATTAATATCTTGCGACAAAATAAACAAAAATAATAAAATGAAAAAAATCAGCTATTTTCTGGCAGCTTTTTTAATGTTGGTTGTTACTTTAGAGAGTTGCAACAAAAATGATGGAATAACACCCAGTGATAAGGGCTCAATTAATAATTTTGTTTGGAAAGGAATGAATTCTTGGTACAATTGGCAAACAAGCGTTCCAGACTTGTCTGATACCAAAGATGATGATTTTGAGGCTTATAATTCCTATTTGAATGGATATTCTACACCTGAAGAGTTATTTTATAGCCTACTTTCTCAAGAAGAAACGAAAGTAGATCCGGATACTGGTGAGAAATCCTACAGATTTTCTTGGATTGTTAATGACTATGTGGCTTTAAATAAACAATTTCAGGGAATCGCAAAATCTTACGGACTTCGTTTACAGGCAGTGGATATTAGTGATTCGAATGACTTAATTATTTTATACGTGAGGTATGTGAATCCAGACTTTGCTTCACCAGCCAACAATGCTGGAATTAAAAGAGGTGACGTTAGCAATGCTTTGGATGGCGTTGTTTTAACCGAAAGTAATTATAATGATACTGTAGGTAAATTATCAAATGAAACAGTTACTTTATCCATTGTCACAGAAAACGGAACGCTCATTGCCGATAAAACAATTACAGCTGTGGAAATATCAGAAGACCCGGTTTATTTGAAGAAAGTGTTTGCAGACATTAATGGTAAAAAAGTAGGTTATTTGGTTTATAACGGATTTAGATCTTCTTATAATGATGAGTTAAACGCCGCTTTTGCCTATTTTAAAAGTGAAGGAATACAAGAGTTGGTGTTGGATTTAAGGTTGAATGGCGGCGGATCTGTTGAAACAACTGCTTATTTGGCAAGTATGATTTATGCCAATGCAGGAAATGATAAATTTGCAGAGTTAAAGTATAATTCAAAACATTTAGATCGCAACGGAACAGCTAATTTTAGTAATACGTTGAATATATATGATGTAAATGGCAAGGGTATTTGAAACGAAACCATCAACAGGCTTACAAATATCCCTCAATTGTATGTATTGACTTCCGGCAGCACGGCATCTGCCAGCGAGATGATTATCAACGGATTGAGACCTTTTATTCCGGTTAAAGTGGTAGGAACAAAAACTTACGGCAAAAATGTTGGTTCAATCACCTTATACGATTCTCCTTCATCAGATTACACCAAAGAATCATCTGCGAATTCATCGCATTTATACGCTATGCAACCCATTGTATTTCAAATCTATAATAAATTGGACCAAAGTGATTATACTAACGGATTTGAACCAGATCTTAATTTAAAAGTTGAGGAATTTAAATTCTGGTATAATATTTTGCCTTTTGGAGATGAAAATGAAGTGGTTTTAAAAGCGGCACTAGATGATATTAGAGGCATTTCGGCCAAACAGGCAAAGTCGCTTAAGTTTTCAAAAATTAAAGAAGTTGAAGTTTCCAAACTTGAAAAAAGATTTGATAAGGAAATGTATATTACTGATGAGTTTTTCAATCAGTAAGTTTTAAAAAGTTAAATAAACAAAAAAGGCAGGTTTTTACGTGCCTTTTTTGTTGTTTAAAAGTTCTATTTATTTTACCTAAATTTGTTTCAAACTGTAACAAAATCAAATGAAAAATTTTTTAATAATTTTACTTCTGCTTTCCTTTTTAACAGCCTGCAATAAAAATTACCAAGTACGTGAAACCATAAAAATTTCTATTGAAAAATATAAAATAGACAGCGCAAGCATTCGCGCCATTGAAATTGTGAATGATTCTTCCATTGTTTACGCAAGTTCAAATGGGGTCATTGGTATTTTAACAGGGAATGGAAAATTTGTAGGAACCAAAAAAATTATAACCGACACCATTATTCCGCATTTCAGGGCGATTGCCTACACAAAAGAAGCTGTTTTTGCATTGAGTATTGGAAATCCTGCGCTTTTATATCGCTATAAAAACAACGAAATTGAATTGGTTTACAAAGAAGTGCACGATAAAGTTTTTTACGATTCCATGAAATTTTTTGATGAACTGAACGGAATTGCCATCGGCGATCCAACCGATGATTGTTTGTCTGTTTTGATTACCCGCGACGGCGGAAAATCATGGGGAAAAATGGATTGCAAAAATTTACCTAAAGTTGAAGACGGTGAAGCCGCTTTTGCCGCCAGCAACACCAATATTGCCATTGTGGGCGAAAATGCCTGGGTGGTTACGGGCGGAATAAAATCAAGGGTTTTTCATACACCTGATATGGGATTGACATGGAAAGTTTTCGATACGCCAATCATTCAGGGAAAAAACAGCACGGGAATTTATTCGGTCGATTTTTACAATGAAAAACAAGGAATTATTTGTGGGGGCGATTATACTGATATGCATGGAAATTATGCCAATAAAGCAATTACCAAAAATGGAGGCAGAACTTGGGAAATAGTTTCAGAAAATACAGAACCAAAATATGTGAGTTGCGTGCAATATGTGCCAAATACACAAGGTAAAGAAGTGTTTGCCGTTTCTGAAAATGGTGTTTTTTATTCAAAAAACTCGGGAGAAACCTGGGAAAAAGTAAGTGATGATAGTTTTCATGCCATTCGTTTTGTAAACGAAAATACCGCATGGGTTTCTGGGGACAAAGTGATTGCAAAAATAACAATTAAATAGAATTTAGTATTGAGAATGTTCACCAAATGAGAAATTTGATAATTTTGTTCAATGCTCTTAAAAAGTTACATATTACAATGAGAAATATCGTTTTTTTTAGCTTAATTTTTTTGCTGATTTCAGGCTGTTCCAAACAATCCGAAATTGCAAAAAAGATGAATTGCAGTTCCACAATTTATAAAAATACAAAACAAATATCCGATTTTAACAAGAACTTTACATTGGACATCCCAAGTAATTGGAAAACAGAATTATACTTTGATAAACATCAATCTGAAATATTCACTGCCGATACGCTAAAACAACTTTCGGAAACCTATATTTTAGTGGCTTCGTTTAATATGGGAGCCTTGAATTTCGACAAGGATTTTCACCATCAAAAAGATTCTGTTTTAAAAGCAAACAACCTAAAAATGATTGATTCTGGAGATCAATCTTTTAAGTTGAAACCCAGTTTTTGGTATATTTCAAAAGGAAGAAAAAATAATTTTGACTACCACCGTTTTACAGTGATGTCAAAACTTTCAGAAAATACCTTTTTTTTGGCATATTCCGAAATTTATGGAGCTGCCAATATTGATAAACGCATCTGTGAATCAATTTCATTGCTGGAAAGCATTCGGTTTTTGGAATAATTTATGACAATTAGATTGTTATGGACAAGCTAAAAAAAAACGCCGCACAAATAGAATATTTGGTTCTTTGCCTAAAACAGAAAAGCAATTTTTCACGCCTCTTTCCCAATGTTAATAAATTAGGAAAACAAAATTACCCAACTATAAAAAGACTTAATATATTTGACGGTAATTGTCAAGCGTAATTGATTAAATGATATTTCATAAATAAAAATAACAACTCAATATGTAGAACATTTCCCTTAAACATCCCCAAAAAATGGAATTTAAAATACGTTATGGGCAATAAGTTTAGGGCTTTTTATAACAATTTAAAAAATACGTAAATTATGGACAAAAAAAATAAAGTAATTAATTTATTTGGAGATAAAAATATTATTCCAAACACCACAGATGTAAGTTACTCTGCTTTACTAGATAAATTTGTAGCTTCTTTTGAAGACGATTTTTCCAAAGACGTTTATATCGAAGAAATTATAGAATTTGCCATAAATGCCTGGAATTTTGGTAATTTGAGCTTTCTGGTTGCAAAAGAAGATTTTAAAAAAACAATGGCTTTGGCTGCTAAAGACGACAACATAAACTATCCATTATTAAAACGGATGATTGCCCATAAGGCGAAAAATTATAAAGAATTTACCAATTTTATCGAGGATTTTGAAATCAAAGAAAAAAAAGGAAAACCTGTTTTAAAAGTTATAACACAAACAGAAGAATCCTTCCTTTCTAAAATGATTGATACCCTTGAGGATGAATACACCCAAAATGACTATACAGAAAATTATATTAACCGGTATGCCATCGTTATAAAACCGCTGCAGCCCTTTGTGGAATGGTATTATAGTTTGTATCCTGATGAAGAAAATCCCGAATTTAATGAAAGCAATATTTATTTAGTGAATGATGAAATTGATGATTTGGAATTGTGGCTAAAAAAGAAATTCGACAAATTCTTTATGCTGGAATTAGAGGATTGGCACACCAATAAAAAAGAATGGCCACAAAAGCGTAATTACAAAATGTTTAAGCAATGGTTCCAAGTGGAAATGACAACTATGATTTACGATTTAGAGAAACAGCCCATCTTTAAATCGTAATAAACACATTATGTTTCAGCTTTAAAAGATACCGATATAACGTTTTAAGAATTAGGGAATATGAAGATACCTTTAAACGAATTTGAACAAATTATTGACGAAACTATTTTAAAAAGAGGATTGTCCTATTTTAAAAAAGGCCACGTAACGGAACTCTCAGAAATTGAAAACGGAAAATATGAAGCCATTGTTGAAGGCACAGAACAATACGATGTTTCCTTCAAAATTAAAAATAATGTTGTAGAAGAACACCAATGCAATTGCCCTTATGATATGGGACCTGTTTGCAAACATATTGTTGCGGCGATTTTTTATTTACAGCAAGACAGTTTAAAACTTGATAGAATAAAATCATCAAAAAAGAATACTAAATCTGTGGCACAGCAAATAAAAGACCTATTAAAAACAGTTTCTCACGATGAATTAATGGCTTTTATTGAAGAGAATAGCAAAAACGACAGAAAATTCAGAAATGTGTTTTTAGCATCCTTTGGGCATCTTACAGAAAATGTATCCAAAGATTTTTATAAAAAGCAATTAAAATCTATACTCAAAGCAGCCTCGGGAAGAGATGGTTGGATTGGATGGTCTGAAATGAAATATGTAGTAAAAACCACAGAGCAGTTTTTGGTTAATGCCGAAAACTATTTTAATGGCCACAATTTTGAAAATGTGTTTTTTATAAGCACTGCTTTGCTGGAAGAGTTTACGGAAGCATTTCAATATGCCGATGACAGCAATGGTGAGTTAGGTTATTTTATAGATGCTTCTTTTGATTTGCTTTCAAGACTGGCACAAGAAAATTTATCCGTTACACTAAAAAAAGAGTTGTTTAACTATTGTGTTTCTACCTTTAAAAAAGGCTCGTTCTCGGGTTGGGATTGGCATATGGGTATGCTTGAAATTGCAGGTGAATTAACGGAAAATGAAAGCGAAGCAAACACAATCATCAACAGTTTAGACACTGTTACGGGAGCATACGAAAAAGAAAAGGCACAAGTACTCAAACTAAATTTGCTCAGAAAATATAAAGATGAAGCAGCTATTCAAAAATTTATTGAAGCGCACCTTTCAAATGAATCCATCAGAAATGAAGAAATAACCAAAGCGTATGAAAGCAAGAATTTTGAAAGAGCCATCAAACTTTCAAAAGACGGCATAAAATGTGACGAAAAAAACAAACCGGGATTGGTGCATCAGTGGTATGATTGGTTGTTGAAAATTGCACAAGCCCAAAATGACCAACTAAAAATAATTGAATATGCCAGATACCAACTTATCGATAATTTTGGCAATAGACAAGATTATTATAAAATTCTAAAAAATACGGTTGATGCCAAAAATTGGAAACCTTTTCTTGAAGAAATAATTAATGAAATCATTCCCAAAACAAGATGGACTTACTCAGAATTAATACGAACTATTTACATTAAAGAAACATGGTGGGAAAGACTATTTCTAATGCTTAAAGCAAATGTTTCTCTTGACAATCTTGAACAAAATGAAAAATATTTAGCCAAAGATTATTCACCTGAATTAATTGAAATGTACCGAGAAAGAATTATAAATTATCTAAGCCGAAATATGGGCAGAACCCACTACCAAACTGCTTGCAGGTATTTGCGCAGAATGAAAAAATTGGGAGGAAATGATGAAGTAATTGCACTCATTGAAACATTTAGAAAACAATATCCTCAACGAAAAGCATTAATGGATGAGTTAAATAGCGTTTAATTTAAAAATTTTCCAATGGACTGTATTCAGTTTTTGGAATAATTTATGACAATTAGATTGTGAAAACTTTATTGAATCCTTACTTTTGATAAAAATTTAAAAATATGCAAAAAATAATAGATCGATTTGTAAAATATGTTCAAGTGGACACCCAATCCGACCCAGATAATCCCGACTTCCCAAGCACTGAAAAACAATGGGATTTGGCCCATATTTTGGTGGATGAATTAAAAGAAATTGGCTTGCAAGATGTCACGTTGGATGAAAATTGCTATATCATGGCTACGCTTCCATCAAACGTGGATTTTAAAGTTCCAACGATTGGTTTTATTTCACATATAGATACAAGTCCGGATTATTCTGGAACAAATGTAAAACCCCAAATTCATAAAAATTATGATGGTGGTAATATTTTGCTGAATAAAGCAGAAAATATTGTTTTATCTCCCAGTTATTTTGAGGATTTGTTGCTTTATAAAGGGCAAACTTTAATTACAACCGACGGCACTACCCTTTTGGGCGCCGATGATAAAGCCGGAATTACTGAAATTGTTTCGGCCTTGGAATATTTAATCAATCATCCGGAAATAAAACACGGCAAAATTAGAATTGCTTTTACGCCAGATGAAGAAGTTGGAAAGGGAGCGCACCTGTTTGATGTGGAAAAATTTGGAGCAGATTGGGCATATACAATGGACGGAAGTCGCGTTGGTGAATTGGAATATGAAAATTTTAACGCCGCCGGAGCAAAAGTAATTGTTCATGGAACAATTGTCCATCCCGGTTATGCAAAAGGAAAAATGATTAACTCCATGTTAATTGCCAGTGAGTTTATTGCGGGATTGCCAAAAAATGAAATTCCCCAAGAAACAGAAGGTTATGAAGGATTCTATCATTTATCCAGTATCCACGGCGAAGTTGAAAAAACTGAACTTGAATACATTATCAGAGACCACGACATGAAGTTGTTTGAACAACGCAAGGCAGTTTTTCAAAAAGTTGCCGATGATTTAAACAAAAAATTAGGCAGTAATTTGGTTGAAGTTGAAATGAAAGACCAATATTACAATATGCGAAAAAAAATAGAACCTGTGATGCATATTGTTGATATTGCTGAAGAAGCAATGAAACAACTGGGAATTAAACCACTTATAAAAGCAATTAGAGGCGGAACCGACGGATCGCAATTGTCTTATAAGGGTTTGCCTTGCCCAAATATTTTTGCGGGCGGACATAATTTTCACGGACGTTATGAATTTGTTTCTGCGGAAGCCATTCAATTGGCAACCGATGTTGTGGTAAATATTGCAAAATTAACCGCTGAAAAAGCAAAATAAAATTTGGAATAAATTCAATTCTAAGCCCCTTTCTTCAATAGATTGGGGTTTTTCATTTAACAAAATGTTAAATATTGTTATTTTATTGCACCTATCTTTCAAAACTATTGCTAGATGGTTACTTTTGAAAACTTAAAATACCAAATTCATGGAAAGTCAATTGTTAGTTTCTCTTACCGAAAAATATGGAAGTCCGCTATATGTTTACGATGCGGAAAAAATGGAATCGCAATACAACCGTATTACGGCAGCATTTTCATCTGTTAAAAATTTGAAATTGAATTACGCGGTAAAAGCCAATTCGAACATCAGTATTTTGAAACTTTTCAAAAAATTGGGCTCAGGAATTGATACGGTTTCCCTACAAGAAGTGCTTTTAGGTTTAGAAGCTGGCTTTGCTCCTGAAAATATTATTTTCACGCCAAATGGCGTTTCATTAAAAGAGATAGAACAAGCAGCTAATTTGGGTGTTCAAATTAATATAGACAACCTCTCTATTTTAGAACAATTTGGCCACCTCTACCCTAACACGCCCGTTTGTGTTCGCATCAATCCGCATATTATGGCCGGCGGTCACCATAAAATTTCAGTAGGACATATCGATTCCAAATTCGGAATTTCAATCCATCAATTGCCACATATCAAAAGAGTTGTGGAAAATACAGGAATGCGCATAAACGGCATTCATATGCACACAGGTTCAGATATTTTGGATATCGATGTGTTTTTAGCCGCCACCGAAATTCTGTTCAACACCGCCACCGCATTTGAAAATTTAGATTTTATGGATTTTGGGAGCGGATTTAAGGTGCCTTACAAAGAAGGCGACATTTCTACAAACATTGAAGAATTGGGGGAAAAATTATCGGAACGGTTCAATAGTTTTTGTAAATCTTACGGTAAAAACCTAACGTTAATGTTTGAACCCGGTAAATTTTTGGTGAGTGAATCAGGATTCTTTTTGGCGCATGTAAATGTGGTGAAACACACAACTTCCACTGTTTTTGCAAGTATCGATTCCGGTTTTAATCATTTAATCCGTCCGATGTTTTATGATGCCTATCACGATATTCATAACGTTTCCAACCCAAGCGGACGAGAACGCTACTATTCTGTAGTCGGTTATATCTGCGAAACAGACTCTTTTGCCACCAATCGAAGAATAAGTGAAATTAATGAAGGCGATGTGCTTTGTTTTAACAATGCTGGCGCCTATTGCTTTTCTATGTCCTCCAATTATAATTCGAGATATAGGCCGGCAGAAGTTTTATATTATAAAGGCAAAGATTATTTAATAAGAAAAGAAGAAACATTCGACGATTTGATTAAAAATCAGGTAATTGTGGATTTGGATTAGCAATTATTTAGAAGGAATTCATTTTTTCGTAAAATAATGTGGCTTTTATAATAAAATAGGAAGAAACTAAGAATTAAAAATAAATTTTTATTAAAAATTATTTAAAATGATTGTGTATTCAAAAAAATAATTACTTTTGGCCTATGCAAAAAACAAATTCACATAACATTCTGTTAAGCGCAAAAATTACGTTGTATTTTGTTGTTGCAACAACTGCATTCGGAACAACCCTTTAGGGGTTTTGTCTATTTATATCACCCGTCTCTACATTCGTTTTCAAAAATTAAGAAAACAAGGAATAGCTATTCAAAAAAATATAAAAATCAGGATAAAAAATTAATACAATGAAAGTATTAAAATTCGGTGGCTCATCAATCGCCACTGCACAAAATATAAATAAAGCAATCACAATTATTAAAGATAGCGCATACAACAACAAAGCAATTGTGGTGGTTTCAGCCTTAGGTGGCATTACCGATTTGCTGTTAGAAGCAGGAAATTTAGCGTGTATCGGAGATGAAAATTATAAAAATCAGTTTAAATTAATTGAAGAGTGCCATTTAAAAGTCATTCGTGAACTGATTCCAGTAAGC